>OMJF01000207.1 GCA_900299285.1 Anabaena sp. 54
ATCACCCATCACCCATCACCCATCACCCATCACCCATCACCCATCACCCATCACCCATCACCCATCACCCATCACCGATTATCCCACAATTGGGCGGCATCTTCCACAGCTTGAGCAACGGTTTTTTGTCCCAACATTGCTGCTTGTAAATTTTCGTAAATTGATTTTTGCAAAAGTTTAAAATCTTTGAGTTTAGGGGTTAATACCTCAGCTTGTTGTAACTGTGACGCACTAATTAATCTTCCTTTTTCCACAGTAGTAGCATTAACAGGAACTTCCTTAAAGTAAGTATCAGACAAAGCTTTAATAGTAGAAGGTAAGACATTAGCGGCTTTGGCAAAAGCTAATTGATTTTCGTCATTAGTAACAAATAAGGCAAGTTTAATAGCTTGTTCAGTGTATTTACTATCACGAGGTATGACCATATTCATGACAGCGACATTTTTCTTACCCGTATTACCCGTAATTTGCGGGGCAATAGCGGAGGCTAGGGCAACCTTGGGGGCATTATTAGCAATGGTTTTGAGAAATTCAGGACCAGAAGCTAAAAAAGCAGTTTCTCCCGATTGGTATAAATCTATAGCGTGACGATGCCCTTGGGTTAAAGATTCCTTTGGTAACAAACCTTTTTTATACAAATCTACCCAATATTGAAAAGCAGCTTTTCCTTGAGGTGTATTAAAACCGGCTTTACCTTGAGTATTAACTAGAGTGACACCCATTTGTACCAGTGATTCCAGCACCTCACCGGAGTCTTGAGGGACAAAAGTAGCAAAGAAAGCATACTTACCAGTTTTGTCTTGAATTTGTTGTGCCATTTGTGCCAATTCTGCATAAGTTGCAGGTGGTTTTGTAATACCAGCCTGTTTTAATAAATCTGTGTTATAAATAGTCAGTCGCGTGGTAAGATACCAAGGAATACCAAAACTCTTGTTATTCAGGGTACTTGCTTGCCAAATATTTGGCAAATAAGAGGAACGAACTTGACTAGAAACTTTATTGTCTAAATTTAACCAAGCATTTTTTCCCGCTAATTGGGAAGCAAAGTCTGGGTTAAGGTTAACAACATCTGGAGGTGTTTTTGCTGATACTGCGGTTAAAACCTTGTTTTCCATAGCGGACCAAGGTACATCTACCCATTTAACTTTGATATTTGGGTTCTGTGATTCAAAGGTCTTAATTAGACCCTGAAAATAGCTGGTAAATTGAGGTTGCAGTTGCATTGTCCAGAACTCAATAGTGGCAATTCCTGAACCAGGAATTTTCGGGTTATTACTGAAAGTGCTGCAACTAACAATAAAACTAGTAAAGAATCCTAACAAAGCCCAAGAAACCAGTCGTTTAATTTTTAGCGATCGAATCATATTAATTAAGTTGTAGTATGATTAGAGTTGGTTTAAGTAAAAGGAGGATGATTGTCGAGACTATAGGATATATAGGATATATCAATTGGGTTAATTGGTAAAGATTCTTTTTTGATAACAACGGACAACTTATTATTCTTTAGTAATCTGACGGGTAAAATCGTGGTAAAAGCCTTCACTAATTTTTTTGGTAGATCTAATCAAGTTATTGGTATCGAACTAGCACCAGAACGGGTAAACATAGTAGAAATACGTAAGCAAGGACAAGGCTTAAAAATTATATCTTTGAAGACAGTATCGGTACCAGAGGGTATATTTAGTGATGGTCAAATTATTGACTCTCCAGCCATGTCGGAAATTATTCAGCAAGCAATTGCTGAAAGCAAAATCAAAGCCTCTCATGTTGCTACTTGTATAGCAGGGAGAAACGCTGTTGTGCGTTTAATGAGTGTACCATCAGAGTTAGATAACGAAGAGTTGCGGGATTTGATTCTTAACCATGAAGCGGGTTTATATTTACCCTATCCCCAGGAAGAAGCTGATATTGACTATCAAACACTTGAACACTTTATAGACGAAGATGGCATAGAGAAAGTACAAGTATTGTTGGTTGCTACTCGTAAAGATATTACACAAACCTATTTGGATACTTTTGAACAGGCCGGATTAACTATTGATACCCTAGAAATTAACAGTTTTGCCCTAATTCGGACTATTCGTGAGCAGTTGGGGCTATTAGAACCCACAGAAGCAGCAGTGTTAGTGGATATTGAGTTTGATAATACAGAAATTGCCATCATCATCAATGGTGTACCGCAATTTTCCCGTACAGTACCAATAGGTACATATCAACTACAAACTGCACTGTCAAAGGATATGAACTTACCGATATCACGAGATACGGATACGTTGCAGAGTATTATTATTCCGGAAAATTCAATGGTAACTACTAGTAATACTGGTATGAACTCTATGCTCAAGGTTCTCGGAGAATTAGGTGATGAATTAAATCGCACTATTGCTTTTTATATCAATCAAAGAGCAAATCTGGAAGTGGTTCAACTTCTCTTAGCAGGTCCTGGAGGAGGACTACAACAACTCGATGAGTTTTTTACGAAAAAGTTGGGTGTACCAACTATACAAATAGATCCTTTTACTTGTTTGTCGTTGAATGTGGATACGGAAAAATATCCTTTAATTAAACGTCCTGGGTTGGGTATTGTATTAGGCTTAGGAATCCGGGGGTTAGAATAAATAAAATGTACAATCTAGATATTAACCTACTGAAAAACCGTCCAGAATATCAGCAAAAAATTTCAAGTCAGGCTAATCAATTATTACTGCAATTAGGTGAGTTTACCCCAATTTATATAGGAATTGTCCTAGGTTTAGCATTTCCAACTGTGATGTTTTTTAGCTTGTTATTTTTTCAGAGTAAAACTGCTGAAGTAGCAAAACAAATCAGAGAATTAGAAAATCAAAGTCAGGGTTTAGATCAAACAATAGCCAATATTAAAAAAATGAAAGCGGAAACAGCTACCATTAATAGCCAAACGAAAACCTTAGTTAAAGTCTTTGATCAGATACGTCCTTGGTCAGCAATGTTAAGTGATTTACGCGATCGCATTCCTCCCAGAGTACAAATTGAAACCATTAAGCAAACAGCCCCAACAGTCCAACCTACAGCCAACAGCACCCCTAGTAATACCGCGGGCTTCTTAGAAATTTCTGGTTTTGCGGTTGACTATGCTTCAGTTAACGATTTTACCCTGAGTATGGGACAATCTCAATTTTTTAATCCCCAAGAAATTAAAATTATTACAACTGAGTTAGTAGATGCACCAGTGATTACAGGTTTTCTTCCCCCTGTTGCTACCAAGTCTAATGTAAAAATTAAACCAATTCAAATAGTTAAATATACTATTAAAACAGGTTTGAGTAGCGTACCGGCATCTGATTTAATTGAAGACCTAGAGAAAAAAGGAACACTCGGACTTGTAGATAGACTTCGTCACATTCAAAAACTAGGAGTAGTTAGCAAATGACAGTCAGTGGTGAGTTTAATTCTACTCAAGAAGTCACGGAGGCTGATAATTCTGCACCTGTTGTCTTTGGTATCACCTTAACCCCAACTATTATTGGTGGTGTAATTGCAGGCTTAGGTGTTTTAGGTTCATTTTATATGCTATTTAACATCGTGATTCCCGCCTATGATAGTTATAAAGAACAGGAAACTAAACGTAATCAATTACAAGCAGAAATTCAACAAAAGCAAAGTCAAGCTCGACAAATAGGTAAAATAAAAGTAGATTTAGGAACAGCAAAAGAACAACAAAAACAAATATTAGCTTTATTTGCTGATGAAAAAAGTTTGGAGACTCTATTACTAGATACCAGTTTATTAATAGATTCTAGCAATATCCAGGTTTTTGGTAGTTCTATTAAAGCCAAAATGAAAAAATTTGCCCCCACTACCGAAAAACCTCAAGTAGTTACAGATAGTAGTTTTGGGGCAGAAATTAACAATAAACTGAAACGCAGTATTATCAAAGTAGAAATTGAGGGTAATTTTGTACAAACCCAATTAATTATGCGGAATATTGAGCGACTACAACCTTTATTATTAGTCAAAAACTATGACTCAAAATTGTCACCTCCAGAGATTTCAGCAGATAAAAATAACCCTATACCGACTGATATTGGGAAACTAATTACATCTTTTGAATTAGAGGCTTTAATTCCACTCACTCCCGAAGAAGAAGCAGCTTTAGTACCCCAACCAGCAGCAGCTAATACACCAAAAAAATAACCTTGGAGAATTTGAATTTTATTTTAAGTGAGGAGTAAATTGTGAAACAGTCTCATCGTGGTTTTTTCGTACCCAGTGCAGCAGCTTGTATTCTCTTAGTAGCCGAGCCAGTTTTAGCACAAATAACACAGGTCACTGATATTGAAATTAATCCCATTCAGGGGGGAATTAGTGTTATTTTAAAAACTGGTACTAAAAATAATCCCCAAGTATCCACCACTAAAAAGGGTAAATCCTTAGTTGCGGATATAGTTAATGCTCAATTGCGTTTACCTAAAGGTGGTAATTTCCGTCAAGAAAACCCCGCACCAGGAATCGCTGTGATTGAGATTAAGCAATTAGATACTAATAATATGCAGGTGACAGTCACTGGTACGGATAATGCACCAAATATTCAGCCTGTCAACCGCAGGGATAATAATATTACTTTAGGCTTTACTACTACTGCCGCAAATTCAACAGCATCAAATCCTACTAATTCCACAGATAAACCAGGTAAACAGCCGGAGGTTCTAGTTCCTAACCCCCAAGTGACAATTGACGGGAAAATTACCCCAACCCCAAATCCTGGTCAAGCTTATAACCAACCTCCTCTTTTTTTACCTAAGGCTGTCGCCCCACCTATAGGAGATCTTACTCAGTCTAATATTGATACATCTCCTGTGGTGATTAATTTAGGTACAAAAGAACGAGTTCGTCGGTTGGTGTTGCGTGATGCACCTGTAAGAGAGGTTTTATCTTTATTAGCTCGTGCTGCTGGGCTGAACTTGGCTTATATAGGTGGGGAAGCAGAAAAAACGCAAGATGCTGAAAATGTATCTAAGATATCTCAGAAAATTTCCTTAGATATAGAAAATGAACCCGTACAAGATGTTTTTAATTACGTCCTGCGTTTGAGTGGTTTGGAAGCTAACCGCAGTGGACGAACAATTTTTGTTGGGGCTAAATTACCTAATTCTAGTCGTGACCTTGTGATGCGTAATCTCCGACTAAATCAGGTAACGGTGGGTGTGGCGTTAAATTTCTTAGTGGCTTTGGGTGCGGAAAGTGCTGTCAGTCGAGAACGACTGGTTACTAGTGTTAATGCTGTACCTGTGGGTGGTGCTGCTAACACCGCAGTTACTCAAACTCAAACGACTACAGAAACAAAAATTGAGACTCAACGGATTACATATACAGATTCAACACCTATACTCAGAGGGTTACAAGCTTCAGGAGACGAGCGGACAAATTCTGTTACCTTAATTGGTAGTCCTAAAATGGTTGAGATGGCGGTATCTCAATTAACACAGCTTGATATCCGTCGTCGTCAAGTGGTGGTAAATGTCAAAATCATTGATGTCAACCTGACAGGTACTCAAGATTACAATACCAGTTTTTCTTTTGGGGTTGGTAACAACTTCTTTGTTAATGATAGTGGTGCTGCATCTTTCAATTTTGGTGGTTCTCGACCAGCTAATTCTAATGAAGTGAAAAATAGTGCGAGTACAACACCTATTATCAATAACCCACTTGGTAGTGGAACTAGTCAGTCAACTACTGGTAGTAATGGTACTAGTATTAGTGAAAATCCAGCACCACAAGATTTGGTGACAAAGAATTTACCAACTTTATACCAATTCCCTAGACGGCTTCTTGCGAGTTTACAAGCTCAAGTTACCAATGGTAACGCTAAGATTCTCACAGATCCCACCTTAATTGTTCAAGAAGGACAAAATGCAGTAGTTAAGTTAACTACAGAGGTATATGCTGGATTAAAAACTTCATCACAAAGTACATCACAAAGTACAGGAACTGGATCATCAACCACATCATCCGCTGTCAGCGAACCTATCATCAAGGAAGCAGGTCTATCCTTGAATGTGAAGGTAGAAAGAATTGATGATAATGGTTTTGTATCCTTGTCTGTTGCCCCTACTGTATCTGCTCCGGGTGGTACAGCACAAGCCGGCGGTGGTAATGGCACAATAACTCTTTTATCCGCAAGAACTCTTGAATCTGGTGTATTGCGTCTGCGGGATAGTCAAACGCTTATTCTTTCCGGTATTATTCAAGACTCAGACCGAACAAGTGTTTCTAAGTTACCTATTTTGGGTGATATTCCCCTTCTCGGTGCGCTGTTTAGGAAAACAAACAAACAGAACGAACGTAGAGAGGTAATTATTTTACTTACACCGCAAATAATTGATGAGTCTCAGAGTTCTGGCTACGGTTATAATTATACACCAAGTCCCACGGTGCGGGAAATATTGGAACGTCGAGGTGTGAAGTTGCAACCGCGTTAGAGGATGTTTTCAAAGTTTCCGGCGATTAGAAATCGCTATTACAGAAACAAAGTCCCCCTGCGTGGACTAGCAGAAAATTAAGGTTTTCAAACCCACCCAGGTGGGTTTGGCTTGTGTAGAGGCGGTTAGAAACCGCCAATATACAGGAGTTTCCGCTCTTATGAGGTACATCTTAAGC
>OMJF01000208.1 GCA_900299285.1 Anabaena sp. 54
CCATCACCCATCACCCATCACCCATCACCCATCACCCATCACCCATCACCCATCACCCATCACCCATCACCCATCACCCATCACCCATCACCCATCACCAATTTATGTACTTAACTCGAAATATAGCCCCGAAACTGCCTACTTTTAAACTCAAGTTACCTTATGCGGGGGAGAAAAAAGGCAGTTATCAAGTTAAGCAACCATTACCGGGCTTTCCGAAAATGCCTTTATCTCTGCAATTGCGGGAGTATCAACGTCAAGCTGTGACTAGCTGGTTTGCTAATCATGGCAGGGGAACATTAAAAATGGCTACTGGTAGTGGTAAGACAATTACTGCATTAGCGATCGCTTGTGAATTATATCAGCAAATTGATTTACAAGTCCTGTTAGTGGTGTGTCCCTATCGTCATCTTGTTACCCAGTGGGGCAGAGAATGTGAGAAATTTAACTTACAACCGATTTTAGCATTCGATAATTTACGCAGTTGGCAAAGTCAACTTTCCACAGCAATCTATAATTTGTGTTCTGGTTCGCAAAATTTTGTGACAGTAATTACCACTAACTCGACTTTAATTAGTGATGGTTTTCAGACACAACTGAAATATTTTCCTCCAAAAACATTGATTATTGGTGATGAAGCCCATAATTTAGGCTCACCAAAATTAGAAGAAAGTTTACCACGCAATGTGGGTTTACGTCTAGCTTTATCAGCCACCCCAGAAAGATATTTTGATGATGACGGAACACAATCTTTATTAGATTATTTTGGTCCAGTTCTGCAACCTGAATTTAATTTACAAGATGCCATTTCTCAAGGTGCATTAGTTCATTATATCTATAATCCAGTGTTAGTAGAATTAACGGAATTTGAAAGTATAGCTTATTTAAAATTAACCAAAAAATCGGCCGTTCTCTACTATATAAAGATCGAGATATGGGGGACACGGGAGACTTTGAAGACAACGAAGATATTAAATCATTATTAATACAAAGAGCGCGGTTAGTTGGCACAGCGGAGAATAAATTAACAGCATTACAAGAATTAATGAAAAATCGGCGAGGAACTACCCATACACTGTTTTATTGTAGTGATGGTTCTCAAGAAATTGGACACCGTTATTCTCTGCGTCAACTCAAAGCAGTTGCTCAAATTTTGGGAGGAGAATTAGGTTATAAAGTCAGTACCTATACAGCAAATACTTCATTAGAAGAAAGGGAAATTTTACGTCGTCAATTTGAAAGTGGAGAATTACAGGGTTTAGTCGCAATTCGCTGTTTAGACGAAGGTGTGGATATTCCCGCAATTAAAACCGCAGTAATTTTATCAAGTTCAGGAAATCCCCGTCAATTTATCCAACGTCGGGGACGGGTTTTACGTCCTCACCCTGGTAAGGAACGGGCAACGATTTTTGATATGATTGTGTTACCACCAGATTTGGATAGAGAAACTATTGAAGTGGAACGGAATTTATTAAAAAAGGAATTAAAGAGGTTTGTGGAATTTGCTGATTTAGCAGATAATGCTGGGGAAGCGAGGATGAAGTTATTGGCTTTGCAAAAACGATATGGTTTATTGGATATTTAATTGGATATTTAATTTTGTGGAAATTTATCAATAGTTATTGACTTTCTGTACCAGAAAAAGAGAAAAGGTAATGAAAACAATAGAAACAGTTGTGAATGTTACCCCAGAGCGACAAATTACAGTGCAATTACCTCCAGATATACCCGCAGGTGAATATCAAGTAGTTATAGTTCTTAATGAAAGTGGTAAATCAGAGCAATTAGCAGCGAAAAATCAAGCAAAAAGGTTTAAATGTTCAGATTATCCTGTGGGTTTAGTTGCTGATAATTTCACGTTTTGTAGAGAAGATTTATATGATAGATAAAACGGTTTTTATAGATACAAATATTCTGATTTATAGCAATTTAGCTTTATCACAATTTCACACACAAGCAATACAAAGATTACAAGATTTTGCTGATCAAGATATGGAAATGTGAATTAGTTGGCAAACTTTGCGAGAATATTTATCAGGAATGACAAGACGTAGTGATTTACAGCAATTTGAGATCAAACTTGCCACAAGAATGGTAAAATTATAAAGATGTAAAAAAAGAGGATTATTGAGAAATGTCCCCATATTCGATAGACCTACGACAAAAGATATTAAGTGCCTGGGAAAATAAAGAAGGTACACAAAGAGAATTGGCGTACGCATATTTAATTTCTGGAGATGTCTAATCCTAATATGGTTAAATCTTGTAGAAACACCCACGTTAAACTATGTAGTGATTAATAAAATCTAGATAGGGCTAAATCTTGTAGTGGGAGCAAGATCTGACAAGGGTAGGTATTTTAGATTGTCGTGAGGGCAAAATGCTCGCTATAATTGTACTAATTAAATGCAGTATATCTAACCAGGAGCATGGAAAATGCCAGTAGGAATGCCCGAATTTGTCGAAAACCCGGAAAATCGTTGTCCAGTAATTCTTCTATTAGATACATCTGGCTCAATGTCAGGAAAATCAATCCGGGAGTTAAATCAAGGTTTAGCAGACTTCAAAAAAGACGTAATGAAAGATGCTCAAGCTTCATTAAGTGTAGAAGTGGCTATTATCACCTTTGGACCTGTGAAGCTGATACAAGATTTTGTGACTATAGACCGTTTTATACCGCCTAAACTAGAAACAGATGGTGTGACACCAATAGGTGAGGCTATAGAATACGCTTTAGATTTATTGGAAAAACGCAAACAGAATTATAAAGATAACGGTGTCTATTATTATCGTCCTTGGGTATTTTTAATTACCGATGGTTCGCCTACAGATTATTGGCAAGGTGCCGCGCAAAGGGTCAGGGAAGCAGAAGAACAGCACCGAATGTTGTTTTTTAGTGTTGGTGTTCAGGGGGCGGATATGGACAAACTGCGACAAATTGCACCTCCAGAACGTCCTCCAGTCAAGTTGAATGGCTTAGATTTTCGCTCTTTATTTGTTTGGCTTTCCACTTCCATAAAACGGGTTTCTAGCGGCAAATTAGGGGAGATGGTGGCATTACCACCAGTGGGATGGGGTCAAATTACAACTTAGAAGGAATATGAAAAAATAAGTAGTGAAACGGCGTACTTTAAAGCCTCTCCACTACAAGGGGAGAGATTTGGAGGGGGGTTTTGAGTTACAAAGATCCTATAAAATCTAATAAAATATACAAGATTTATTGATTGTGAATTGGAAAGCAATTGCTCGTTGTGCGACGGGAACAAGTCATCAAGCGGAAAAAATACCTTGTCAAGACTGCGGAGCTTATCGCATTTTTGAAAATGTGATTGTAGGTGCTGTTGCTGATGGTGCTGGGAGCGCAAAATATTCTCATATTGGTTCTGAAATAGCGGTAGAAACTGCGCTCAAATATCTTTCTAGAATTAATCAATATCTCCAGAAGCGAAAACGATTTTGGGAAAGATATTCTCAACCACTTTCACAAACAGAAGCAAAAAAGCTGTTTACTAAAACAGTAAATCATGTAATATTAGAGTTAAAACAAGAAGCTGAAAATAAAGATTTTTCTGTTAATGATTTAGCTTGTACTCTTTTGGTTTTTGTGGCGACTCCTGAATGGGTTATAGCGATGCAAATTGGGGATGGTTTTATGGTGGTGCGCTGCCAAGATGCAGAATATCAATTATTGTTTGAACCTGATAAGGGGGAATTTTTTAATCAAACAACTTTTGTAACTTCATTTAATGCGCTGGAGGAAATGCAAGTACAGGTAATTTCAGAAAAACAAGAGTTTATTTGTGCTTCTACTGATGGATTAGAAAAAGTGGCAATTCGCTTGAGTGACTGGCAACCTTTTGCGCCGTTTTTTAAACCTTTGGAGGAATATTTACGAGAAACTGCTAAACCAGAAGATGATGATCAATATGTAATTGATTTCCTCAATTCTGAAAGACTAAATTCCCGCACTGATGATGATAAAACTTTGCTTTTGTCCCTCATTGAACAGGATGCAATTGCTAAAAAACTGTAGGTTGGGTTGAGGCTTTGCGTCCGCGGAGCGTGCTGAAGGCATAACCCAACAAAATCTTGAAAATGTTGGCTTTCATTCTTCAACCCAACCTACGAATTTTAGGATTTTAGAAAAATATTTGAACCCATCTAATTAAAATCTAATTAAAATTCTATGACAGTTCTCACCTGTACGATTACAAATAAATCAATTACTCTATTGGATGAAATAGTTGATAGTGGTGAAGCCAAAATTTGGCGAACTAATAAAAATGGTTATTTAGCGAAAATATACCATTCTCCCACACCTGAACGGGTGCAAAAATTAGCAGTAATGATAGCACACAAACCCCCAGAACCAAATTCTCATCTTCATCATATTTCTTTTGCTTGGCCTGAGTCTGCCCTGAAAAATAATCGGGGTGATTGTGTAGGCTTTTTAATGCCAGAAATTAAGGGTGGAAAAGAACTTATTAATATTTATAATCCCCAACTTCGTCAACGTGAAAACATTGCAGTTGATTGGCGTTTTTTGCACACAACAGCAATGAATATCGCTTCAGTTATTGAAGCACTTCACACTGCTGGTTATGTGTTGGGTGATATTAAACCACAAAATATTATGGTTAATGATCGGGCTTTACCTTCTATTATTGATACAGATTCTTTTCAAGTTAAAAATCCCAACAATGGTAAAGTCTATCGTTGTTTAGTTGGTTCAGAAGGATATACACCACCGGAATTAATTGGCAAAGATTTTAATAGTTTTCAACAAACGGAAATACATGATAGATTCCGGTTAGGAGTAATTATCTATCAATTATTATTTGGCGGCAATAATCCTTTTCATGGAAAGTGGAATGGTGCGGCAGAAACTCCAGATATAAATGAACTTATCCGTCAAGGGTTATGGCTGTATTCACCAAACAGTCTAATGGCAGCAGTAGCAAAAACAATTCCCATGGAGATTGTTCATCCACAGATTCAGGAATGTTTTCTAAGATGCTTTAATGATGGTCATAAAAATCCTAATTTCCGCCCCACGGCTAAGGAGTGGGTGCAGGCTTTAAAAACAGGGAATGATAATTTAACTATTTGTGGCAGAGTAGATAGTCACTATTATAGCCGAACTTATGGTAAATGCTATTGGTGCGATCGCTTCACAAATCTTGGTGTTGATATTTTTCCTGGTGTTGTGAAGGCCAACTTATCCATGGCTGTAAAATCAACATCACAACCGCAAGTTATTAGTAATAAATTAATCGGAAATCTAGTGCAAATCCTCACTGGTCATTCTAGCCGGGTTTCTTCAGTAGCATACAGCCCCAATGGTCAAACCCTGGCTAGTGGCAGTGATGACAACACTATCAAACTATGGAATGTGAGAACGGGAAACCTCCTACAAACCCTCGCTAGTCATTCTAGCTGGGTTTATTCAGTAGCATACAGCCCCAATGGTCAAACCCTGGCTAGTGGGAGTAAAGACGGAACTATCAAACTGTGGAATGTGAAAACGGGAAAGCTCCTACAAACTCTCACCGGTCATTCTGACTGGGTTTCTTCAGTAGTATATAACCCCGATGGTCAAACCCTGGTTAGTGTGAGTTGGGACAAGACTATCAAATTGTGGAATGGGAAAACGGGAAACCTTTTGCAAACCCTCGCTGGTCATTCTAGCTTGGTTTCTTCAATAACATACAGCCCTGATGGTCAAATTCTGGCTAGTGGGAATTGGGACGGAACTATTCACCTGTGGGACGTGAAGACGGGAAAGCACCTGCAAACCCTTACTGGTCATTCTGACTGTATTTTGTCTGTGACATACAGCCCTAACGGTCAAATTTTGGCTAGTGTGAGTTGGGACAACACTATCAAACTCTGGGATGTAAAAACGAGAAACCTCCCGCAAACCCTCACTGGCCATTCTCATGATATTAATTCTTTAGCATTCAGCCCTGATGGTAAATTCCTTGCTAGTGGTGGTAAGGACGGGACTATCAAGATTTGGCAGTTAAAGTAGTCATTGATAGGATTTTATTAAAAAAATCTATTTTATCATCCTGTTAATCCTCTAATCCTGGATATCCTGATATGGCTACGCCACGCTTCGCTATCAGACAATTTACTTATTACCCGACTTCCTTTATAATCAGAATGCTAAACATGAACTGATGCTGTGTGGTTCACTGCACTTAAAGCATTACCAACTTCTATCAAAACGGCTTCTGTTACCCATACTTCAACGGCATTTTTCACTCTTGGTAATAATGCTTTTGCTTGGGTATGGTATTGATAATTCTTGTTTAATAGAGCTTGAATAAATACCGTATCTAAAAATAGTCGTTCCTGATTCATTCTCTGATCTCATTGTCATGTTTAGAATTACGATATAAATAGTGATCATGTTGACTTGACCAATCACTTGGTGCTTTAATAGTTCCTGTTACGGCTTCTAGCACATCCCAAGCATTACCTTCATTATTGCCTATTTCTGTAACTTCCATTAAAGGATTTTTAGTTTCATAACATTTAATTTCTAAAGTTACTATTTCTGGTTTTCGGGCTTGAAAAACTTGAATTAAATTATTTAATGCTTCTTCTTTATTCGCACCAAAACCTTGACATTCTGGTAAACTTAATAATGTAGCTTTAACCGTCCCATCTTCTTGATTTTCAATCAACACATCATAAGTTAACTTAGGTGCAATTGTGGAAAGAGCATTTTTAACAGCTAAAATCATGATATTTTTACTCTTCTAACTCTGAATTGATTGTAACACAATACTTGAAAATAGTTAAAATCATCATCTACATGATGTTAATATTTATAGGACTTTATTTAAGATTTATAGGACTTTATTAGCGATCGCCCATTTTATATGTTATATTATTTTAAATAGGTGAACGGAAAAAAACCGACATAAGTAACGAAAAGTAAAGTTCCCTGTTTCCTATTCCCTGTTCCCTATTCCCTATTCCCTGTATTTAAGAAATATTTAAAAAATCTCTCACCCTTGCTAAATAAGTTTCTGCATCTTCTAACATGGGAAAATGTGCAGTATTAGGAATAATTGCTAATTCAACTTGATTATTTAAAGCCGCTGCTTTCTTACCCAATTCAGCGGGAATAATAATATCATATTCCCCCGCTACTAACAGGGTTGGTACAGTTAATTTAGCAAATTCTTGGGGCATCAATTCCGCTTGTTCTTTACTCACAGAAGTGAAAATTGTTCCCAAAGCTGCTTGATAATCAGCATTAATAAAATCTTCTAAAAAAGCCTGACGTTCAGATTTAGGAATAGGATTATGGAGAAATCTAGCCATAAACATTCTATCAGCTAAGGGGATTTTTCCTAACCACTTAGGACGGAATTTAACTACTAATCCTCCAAATTTATAAAAAGCTGCAAAGGCCTTTTCATCATATTCAAAAATACCGCTACAGGTTAAAATTGCTTTTTCTACTTTTTGTGGATAGCGGTTGAGAAATAAAGTCGCTATGGAAGCACCCATAGAATGAGCATTAATATAAACGCGCTCCAGATTTAACTGATTTAATAACACAGCTAGATCTTCTGCATATTCTGTTAATTCATAACTTAAATCAGGTTGAACATGAGAACGTCCAAACCCGCGCATATCATAAAGTAAGCAATCAAAATTATCTAATAATGCTTCAGCAGTACTTTGCCAATATCTAGCCGAACCGGCCCAACCGTGCATAAAAACCATTACTGGTTTAATCATATTGGATGGTTTTTTTATCCACTCGTAATAATGATCAACACCCCGAACATTTATATAAGTCATGGTAATAATTAACAGTTAAAAACTAATAATTAAAAACTAACAGTTAAAAACTAACAACTGACAACTAACAACTGACAACTGACAACTAACAGTTAAAAACTAACAACTGACAACTGACAACTGACAACTAACAGTTAAAAACTAACAACTGACAACTAACAATTGACAATTGACAATTGACAACTGATGAGCAACAATTGACAATTGACAATTGACAACTGACAATTATGCTGATTCTGGTTTTGGTAAAGAAGAAGGATGTACTAGTAATTCAGCAGTAGAACGTTTTTCCACCATTTCCTTAGTGATAGTACAACGAGTCACATCCTTACGGGATGGTAACTCATACATCACATCTAGCATCAATTCTTCTACAATACCTCGTAAAGCTCGCGCTCCAGTTTTCCGCCGATAAGCTTCTTGAGCGATCGCTTTTAACGCATCTGGTTTAAAATCTAACTGGACATTATCCATATTTAGTAGTTTTTGGTACTGTTTCACCAAGGCACTCCGTGGTTCTGTCAAAATTGCCATCAGTGCCTCCTCATCCAAAGGATCTACTACAGCCACCATGGGAATGCGCCCGATAAACTCAGGAATCATGCCAAATTTGACCAAATCATCCGGTTGTAGATGACGCAGGGTATCAGCAGCGCGTTTTTCCTTAGTTTGTACTTCTCCTGGTTGCACAAAACCCATTGACTTTTTGCCAATTCTCTGATCTACAACTTTTTCCAAACCTCCGAAAGCACCACCACAGACAAACAAAATATTGCTTGTATCAATTTGAATACAGTCTTGGTACGGGTGCTTACGTCCGCCCTGGGGTGGTACATTAGCAATAGTCCCCTCTAGCATTTTCAGCAAAGCTTGCTGTACCCCTTCCCCAGAAACATCTCTGGTAATTGAGGGATTTTCACTTTTGCGGGCGATTTTATCAATTTCATCAATGTAGATAATCCCCCGTTGAGCCTCTTCCACGTCCAAATCTGCCACTTGTAACAGTCGTAACAAGATATTTTCTACATCTTCCCCCACATAGCCCGCTTCCGTTAGGGTTGTAGCATCGGCCACCGCAAAGGGAACATCCAGAATTTTGGCTAGAGTTTGTGCTAATAGAGTCTTACCGCAACCCGTCGGTCCAATGAGTAAGATATTAGACTTTTGTAGTTCAATAGCATCATCAGCACCGGCTTTACCACTAGCCTTAGACTCAAGAACAGCCAACCGCTTGTAGTGATTGTAAACAGCCACCGACAGGACTTTTTTAGCTTCATCTTGGCCGATCACGTGTTCATCCAAATATTTTTTAATCTCTCTTGGCTTCGGGATTTGATTAAAGGAGAGATTAGACGAACGGGTGCGGCGTTTTTCCGGTGGTTCTGACTTTTGTGCCGCTGAGGCGGCATTACTTGTATCTAGCAATTCCTCATCGAGGATTTCATTACACAAGTCAACGCATTCGTCGCAGATGTAGACTCCCGGACCTGCGATTAATTTACGTACTTGCTCTTGAGACTTACCACAAAATGAACATTTTAAATGGGAGTCGTACTTAGACATATCAGCCTCTTATTTCAGAATAGTGACGTTTTACCCTGCTGTGGGAAGATTTTGTCTAGAAATGACCTGATCGATCAAACCATAATTCTTCGCCTCTTCTGCTGACATGAAAAAGTCGCGCTCTGTATCAGCTTGAATTCTTTCCAGGGGTTGACCAGTATGCTTGGCCATTAATTGATTTAATTCCCCCTTAATGTAAAGAATTTCCCGCGCTTGAATTTCAATGTCAATGGCCTGTCCTTGAGCCCCACCCAGCGGCTGGTGAATCATAATCCGGGAGTCAGGTAAAGACATCCGCTTTCCAGCAGTTCCAGATGTTAGTAAAAATGCCCCCATGCTCGCGGCTAGTCCAAAACAGATAGTTACCACATCGGGACGTATTTGTTGAATTGTATCATAGATTGCCATACCAGCGTAAACAGATCCGCCGGGAGAATTAATGTACAATTGAATATCTTTTTCCGCGTTTTCAGAATCCAGGAATAATAATTGGGCGACAATTGAATTAGCCACCACATCATCTATGGGTGTTCCTAAAAAAATAATCCGCTCGCGCAGTAAGCGGGAGTAGATATCAAAAGCTCTTTCTCCCATGCCAGACTATTCTACTACCATCGGGACGATGTTGCTGGGGCTGCTGAGGTTGCGGCTATTGCCTAGAGAACTCAAACTGGTAATTGGGTAATTTCCCCACTGCGATACAAGCATACTAGA
>OMJF01000209.1 GCA_900299285.1 Anabaena sp. 54
AATTATGGGGAATAATTTTAATTTTAAACTAAACAAAACTCTTAGTTAAGTTATTTAGTCATTTGTTATTTTTCCCCAATTACCCATTAACTATTAACCATTACCATTAAAACCTTAAACCCACTCCACCTTGTAAAGATAAAGCTGTACTACCACCATTACGATAAGCATCAAAGGCAATAATAGCATTACCAAAAATCACAGTATTACTATTAGGAACAACGTAATCAATTCCTGGTTGCAAAGCAAAGCTAATTTTATTACCTACAGGAGAAACTGCATCACTACTATTGATGACTAATCCAGCACCTAAATAAGCATCAGTTTGCCAGTTGAGGGGCATATCATAGGAAACAGTAGGTACTATTGCTGTTCCTTTTCCAATTAAGGTTTGAGTGCGCAACGAAACAGGAGTTTCTAGCCACTTATAGCGAAAAGCCAGGACTGCACCTAATTGACTATCCTCCGTAAATCCAACAGTAGGACCCATACCAACATAACTACCATAGGCTACTTGAGCTTGTGCAGTTTGAGAGTTAGCTAAACCCAAAACTGCGACTAAAGATATCAGACCAAACCAATGCTGAATTTTTTTCATCACACCACTCCTAACACAATCTAAATACTAAATTAATTCGTGATTATTTCTATTTATGGACAACGAGAATGTAGCCCACCTTTAGTACAAATTAAGGCTAATTGTTGAGGATCTAAATTTTTAGCTTTACTAAAATCTACCCCTTGAACTGAAGCATTTTGTGAACCAAGATCAGGAGTTTCTACAAATTTGTCTGACTCTTGTTTACCTGTGAACAGAATTGCACCTTGAAAATCTGCTCCGGCTACATTTGCTCCCCGTAAATCTGCACGACTTAAATCAGCATTTCGCAAATTGGCATTTTCTAAGTTAGCTGATTGCAAACTAGCACCAGTAAGTCGAGTAGCGCTGAGGTTCGCATCACTAAGATTAGCATAATTTAAATAGGCTTCGGATAGATCTGCACCTTGCCAATCAGTTTTAGTTAAATTTGCATAAGCTAATTGTGTACCGACGGCAGAAACGCGAACTAAATGAGCCGCATATAAATTTGCTTCTGTTAAATTCGCATCGCTTATGTCTGCATTAGTTAAACTGGAATTTTCTAAGAGTGCATTGCGTAAATCAGCACCTACTAACTGGGCGCTACTTAAATTAGCGCTAAATAAGCGGGTATAGGATAAGTTGGCTTTGTTAAGATTGGCGCGACTTAAATCACTTTGATTCATCAAAATACGACTTAGATTGGCTTCGGTAAAATTAGTTTGCTTTAACTGAGCGTTACTTAAATCTGCCATGGTATCATCGTAAGTATCCCAACGTCCATCTTCGCCTACACTACGGAAACGACTACCCTGGAAATTACCTTGGTTGAGATTTGCAGATTTCAGGACAATTCCTGATAAATCAATGTTATTTAATACCAATTTAAATGAGGAATTTCCCCCAGATACTTGAGAACCTAATTGAGCATTGCTCAAGTCAATATTGTTAATTTTGCCACCATAGATAGCGAGAATTTTGTTAATTACCCGCTGGGTGAGAATTAACTGATTTTGTCTAAATTCCCAGTTTGAACTTTTACCCATAGATTCTATTTCCCCAGCCAAAAACTGATTCACGCGCTTTAATTCGGGGATGGCTTTTAGACCTGTATTAGTTAAAGCTTGTTGAATCGTATCTAGGGTTTGGGGGTCGGTTTCTTTTACCAGTAAATCAACTAGTAATTTAATAGATTGTGTGTCATTTATGCTACCCAATGCTAAAACGGTTTTTTGACGCTCTTCATTGGTAACACCGTTGTTGGGATTAAGTGCTTTAATGAGTTCGACAAACTTTTGGCTATTAGTTTGTTCGCTTCTGCGTTGGCTTTCCTGGGTTTGGATATAGATTTGTGTACCTATTAAAGTTGATAATACAGCAATCATACTAGTCAGCCCTACTAAAAACAGGCTGAAATTAGAATTGCTTCTCTGGGAAAAACGGGAAATAGGTTTTTGACTGGGAGAACTATCTATATCTACATTATCCTCATGTATTTTTGACTGCTCTTCCGGCTGACTGAAAGTGCTTGTAGCATCTCTTGTATAAGTCCCTGCTAATTGGTCATGGAAAGATCGGGGATGCTTTTGTCCAGGCCAGCCCTTTGCCTCTGCCAGGATCATTAACATAGTTAAAGATGTAAACAGAGGTAAGTTGGGAAAAATAAAGCTGTAGCGCCAGAGCAGATAAGCAGCAGAAACTGGTACAGTCCAGCGCCCTAATCCTTCTCTAACCATTATTGCGCTGATACCTGGAGCTTTTCCTTCTGCATTAACCACTTGCACACCAAACCAACGTTTGGGAATGGTACTACCGGTTTTAGCTAATAAATACAATTGCCACCAGGAAAGGGTGGTAGGTAATAATACAGCTAGAGTCCAGAGAATATTAGTCGGCCAAGCTACATTACGAATACCATAATTTACGGGTAATGCCAGAGGTCTAGCGATCGCTTTTTCTGTGACTACTAAAATCGGATTCAGGGGGACTCGTTGGATATCACTACGGGAATCTATATATGCACCCACAGCATAAGGAACTAACCCACTGGCAATAAAGAGAGTTATTTCCACTGTCCAAGCCGCAAAACGCCTAGCTGTTAGTGATGTCATATTGACTTTTTTCGGTTCTTCTGGGCGGCTAGATTGATTACTGCTTCTCCCCATAATTGGATTTGCCATTGGCTAATTACCTATGAATTTATTTTATACAAGTGCCAGGGTATGGCTCATTTCCCTTTTTTGTCAGTAACAAAAAATTTGTATCCAAGATACACTAACCCTGCCAAAACTGCCAAACTAACTACAGAAGCGAGCAAAGCAAATACTGTTTGCAGTATCCAAACAGTTAAAAGCATGACTACACCTGTAACTACCAGCTTTTTAATTGTTGATAAACTATTAAACCAAATTCCGCATCTTTCTAAATATAAGTTCCATTTAAAGAAACTTGTGATAGGTGTCTGTGTCTTGGAGTTTTGGTTATTAACTCCAGCGGACTTGATTTCTGCTTCTAGATTTTGCAGACGACGCTGTAGGTCTTCTTCTGGTTGAAAGTTCATATCACGGGGGTAATAGGGTGGAAATTTAATTGTATGTGGGTCCTAACTGATAACTGCTATATTCATGATCACTAATACAATTTAACGCCCAATGATGTTTGACACCAAAAAAGAAATATTCAGAAATTATGATTGGTACTTAGTTGCATTTATTTGGGATCATTTTAGTCGGCCAGAGGTTTAGACTACAAGTCTTAACTAAGTTAGGTAACTTTTATTTACCTGGGTAACAAATGAGAATATTGACTTTCATGGGAACTTAGACAGATTTTTCTCCTTTTGACCAGTAAGTTCAGGATGTTTTAATTTTTTCCTATAGTAGTTCTATTGAATTTATCACTATCTACGTAATTCAACTTATTTGTATAGTTACATAATAATAATTACCTTTTTACTTATTAGACATCTCCAATTAGTGAGAGAATAAAAACTTGAAATTATCCCTGCTTTGTGTTGCTGACAAACCAAAGGAATCTTAAAAATGTGCAAAAGAATTACTTTAATCTTATTATTGGTGTTGAGCTTGAGTATCATTAGTCCCAGTGAGTGTAAAGCTGCTGGGCTTAAAAGCTTTGTAGATAGTGCTGATGGTTATCAGTTTAATTATCCTAATGGTTGGTTACAAGTGAAGGTTGCTGACGGACCTGATGTGGTATTTCACGATTTAATTGAAGTATCAGAAAATGTCTCTGTTGTCATTAGTCCCGTCAAGAGTGGTAAAACTTTATCAGAACTAGGAACACCCTCAGAAGTCGGTTATAAGTTGGGAAAAGCGGCTCTTGCTCCTGCTGATTCCGGCCGCACCGCTGAATTAATTAATGCTGCCCAAAGGGAAATAAATGGTAAAATTTACTACTTTTTAGAATATGAAGTTCAAATGTCTAACGGACAAAAAAGACACAATATCTCTAGTGTGGCTGTGAGTCGTGGTAAGCTTTTTACCTTGAATGTGTCAGTACCCCAGAAACGCTGGAAAAGAATACAACGCATGATTGATGAAGTTGTCAGTTCTTTTACTGTTTATTAAAAATTTAAAATGGTGGTAATTGGCAATTAAAAATTATCAATTACCAAAAATTGCTTATACAGAAATATATGAAAATCCCACAATTTGTCCTGGCTTCTGCTTCCGTTGCGCGTCGTCGTTTATTACAAACTGTCGGTATTGAACCAATAATTTGCCCTAGTGATTTTGATGAGTCGCAAATACAACTCAATGAACCGGGGGAATTAGTACAAACTTTGGCTCAGTCTAAGGCGGAAACTGTAGTTTCTCAATTTCCATCAGCTTTGGTCATGGGTTGTGATTCAGTTTTGGCAATTAATGGTACAATCCATGGTAAACCAGCAGATGATCAGGAAGCGATCGCTCGTTGGCAAATAATGCAAGGTAATTTTGGCGACTTGTATACAGGTCATGTACTGATTGACACAGCACAAAATCGGCAGATTGTCAAGTGTCAAGTTACTAGAGTGTATTTTGCGAAAATGAGCGATCGCGCGATTCAAGCCTATGTAAAAACAGGTGAACCACTCAAATGCGCTGGAGCATTTGCTTTAGAAGGGTACGGGAGTTTATTTGT
>OMJF01000210.1 GCA_900299285.1 Anabaena sp. 54
ATGAAAACGTCATAAACGGTCTTTAGTTGTAAGATAGTTCTTCCTTATCAATTTCAGGGTAACAGATTTAAAATCAATTGTCAAGCCCCTAATAGCAATTTTCGGCGGGAAAAATCAAAAAGTTTTCAATTCTTGATAAAGTTATGAAAACGTCATAAACGGTCTTTTGAAAAAGATTAGCTAACAGATTGTAACCAAGTTTGTAAATCTGTAACTGAGGTAAAATCTAACAAGGCTTCTCCTAATTCCTCCAGTTGAACAACCGGTAATTTTTGGACTTGTTGAATCAATGATGAGTCCATTGTACCAATGCGGCGATTTAACTGACGGATAATCAGAAGTTGTTCTCCTTGTTGTAGTCCTCGTTGTTCTCCTTGTTGTAGTCCTTCTTGTAGTCCTTCTTGTCTAGCGAGTTCTCGCTCTTTTTGGTAAAGTGGTGCTAATCTCATAATCAACTCCCTATCTTCTGTTTCTATGTCTGGACTTTGATTTATTCTCAAGTTCTGTTGCAGGTTGTAAAGTAATTCTAATGTGATTTTCACATAAGGCTGATTTGATGGTAACGCAGCTAATTCATCAATTGCTCGTTTTTGTACCGTTCCTCTTCCCAAAAGTCTTAACCACAATGTTTCTGGAACAGGTGGTAATTGATGAATGACAATAATTGCTGCGCGGAAAGACTCTGGTAAATAGTATATTCCTGGTAAAGAATCTAATTCTAATGTACCATGAAATCCTAATAGCAGTTTCTTAGACGCTGTGGGTGTGAGAATCCATAATTTAGGAAAATTACTTTCTGCTATTTTGGTTGCATTACGTTTTGCTTCTCGTTTTAATGCACCTCTAACTTCTAATAATTTTAATAGACAATCACATATTTCTTCTGTTGAGGCTGGGTTGCGAAATGGTTCAAATATGGCAGGTGTGGTGGCTAGTTTACCTAATAACCCTAATGATGCTATATCCGCTTTTTGTTCAGGAAATGGTGTAAATAATACATCTATTTCTCGTACTTCTCCAGATACATGACTGGGTGCTTCTACTTTTCCATAAGGTTTTAGCAGTTCTTCTAAATAATCTTTGGCGAATTGGTCATGTATAAATCTCGTCATTTATTCGACCTTTGTTAATACATATATTAATTTAGCATTTTTGGGGTCATGGCGATCGCTCAAACTTAAACAAAGTAATATTAATTAGCAGATTGTCACTAAGTTTGCTAAGTAAGGGTTTAAAATTGAGGAGTACCCACTCGCTAAGGATGTTAATTAAATAGAAACAATTGTTAGCAAAGTTATGAAAACATGATCAAAAAAGTCCCGCAGGTTGGGTAGAACGAAGTGAAACCTCAACATTAAATGTCATATAGTTGTGGACTGTGTTGGGTTTCGTACCTCAACCCAACCTACAAATTAAAATGGTTGATAACAAACAATAAGTAGGTTAGCGTTAAAAATTGTCGTTATAGCACTATTGCAAGGGTGAAGAAGTTTTCAATCATGTTACTTTTCGTCGTTAAAGTATTTTTTTTACTCAATAAATTTTCTTTGTATCGCTAATAATTAATTAAACCTTATCTCCAAGAAAGTGCTATTCCCAGAGAATTGGAAAAAGTTACTTCCCAAGAATTACTAAAAGAAAGAGGAAGAGTTTTAAATTTAAGTCGCGCATTATTTCCGAGAGAGGTAGATTTAGTCACGGGTAGTCCTCCTTGTCAGCCATTTAGCACCGCAGGAAACCGGGGTTCGGTTATAGACCGACCGGGGAGTTTATTTATGGATTTTATTCGCATTGTCAAAGAAGTCCAACCGCGATTTTTCTTAATGGAAAATGTCAGAGGGTTACTTTCTGCTTCTTTGCGTCATCGTTCTATTAATCAAAGAGGAAAAGATTACCCAGCTTTAGGACTTGATGAATCATATCCCAAAATTCTTTACCAGCTAGGGGAGGAATTTTATAATTGTCATATCCATCACAAGCTATACTAGAATTTAATCCATTATTTGTGTTTCCTATGGTTGTAAGTGCTTCGACCACCAAAATCACTTGGGAACTCTTACCCGAAGACTTCGTTTTAGACGATGAACCTGTGGATAATGTCAATCAACCCAGTCTAGCAGCAGCACTCACGGAAAGCCTAGAACTGGCTGGTAAACTTCCAGAAACTGCCCTCGCTACTACCAATTACGGCATCTGTGCCACCGTAAATGGTAAACTTGTCATCAAAGCCCCTGACTGGGCTTACGTGCCGCAAATTACAGTGTCTAGAGAACAAATCCAACGCAGTTACACCCCCCATAAACAGGGACAAATTCCTGCGGTGGTCATGGAATTTCTTTCCGATAGCGATGGTAGTGAATATTCTAATAAACACACTTATCCCCCCGGAAAATGGTTTTATTATGAACAAGTTTTACAAGTTCCTAACTACATCATTTTTCAACCAGATATCGGTGAATTAGAAATATATCACTTACATGAAAATGGACACTATAAATTACGATCGCCAGATGAAAATAACCGTTACTGGTTAACTGAAATGGAATTATTTATTGGTGTTTGGCCAGGAAAACGCGAAAACCGTCAAGGTTACTGGTTACGTTGGTGGGATCAAGATGGTAATTTGCTACTTTGGGGTTCTGAGTTAGTGCAGCAAGAACGACTTGCTAAGGAACAAGAACGACTTGCTAAGGAAACTGCCCAACAAGAAGCGAATCAAGAACGACTTGCAAAAGAAACTGCCTTAAAACGCTTGCAAGAGTTAGAAAAACGCCTTCGAGATGCAGGTATTTCCGACTAAGTTCCATTGAGATCCCCGACTTCTTAAAGAAGTCGGGGATCTTTGATCGCTCAACTTGTACAATAGAAAATAGATTGTTGCGAATTGTATAGTTAAGGATTATAGCTGTCATGGCTGCTGCCGTTTTCATCGAAAATCTCAAAAAAAGCTACGGTAATGTGGTCGCAGTCCAGGATGTCTCTTTTCAAGTGCAACCGGGAGAAATATTTGGACTGCTAGGACCAAACGGGGCGGGGAAAACGACCACTCTCCGGGCTTTGTGTACGCTAACAACCCCTGATACGGGCAAAATTGAAGTTTCAGGCATTTCGGTACTAGATCACCCTAAATTAGCCCGTCAAAGGCTAGGTTATGTAGCCCAGGAAGTAGCCTTAGATAAGGTTCTAACTGGCCGGGAGTTACTACAGTTACAAGCCGCCCTTTATCATCTTCCTGGTAAAGTGATCAAACAGCGAATTAACACTATTCTCGATTTACTGGGTTTACAAGAATACGCAGATAAAAAAACCGGCACTTATTCCGGTGGTTTACGCAAACGGTTAGATTTGGCTGCGGGTTTACTCCATGCACCGGATGTTTTAGTATTAGATGAACCAACGGTAGGGTTAGATATTGAAAGCCGGGTTGTAGTCTGGGATTTCTTGCGTCAATTGCGGGCTGCGGGAACTACTGTGGTAATTACTAGCCATTATTTAGAAGAAGTTGACGCTTTAGCCGATAGAGTGGCAATTATTGATAGAGGTTTGGTTATTGCTAATGATACACCTTCTCAGTTAAAAGATCAGGTGGGAGGCGATCGCATCACTTTAAGAATCCGCGAATTTTCACCTCCAGAAGAAGCCGAAACTGCCAAAAACCTGTTAGCAGCTTTACCATTTGTGCAAGAAATTATCATCAATAGCGCCCAGGGTAACTCCCTAAATTTGGTAGTTACACCGCAAAATGACGTTTTAATCACGATTCAACAGGTGTTAAATCATGCCAATTTACCAATTTTTGGTATCGCCCAATCTCGTCCAAGTTTAGATGATGTTTACCTAGCAGCAACGG
Source organism: Anabaena sp. 54 (assembly GCA_900299285.1). Lineage (GTDB taxonomy): Bacteria > Cyanobacteriota > Cyanobacteriia > Cyanobacteriales > Nostocaceae > Dolichospermum. Next base: position 3,851 of record OMJF01000210.1, read on the forward strand.
GAAAAACCTTAATGGATGCGGAATTAGCTGCTGTAGCCAATCGTGATCCTAAAGCTGAGAAAAAGCAAAATATGAGATAGAGGAAATAGTATTATTTAGGGTGCGTGAGGAGTAAATCCATAACGCACCATGATCATATAATAACCCACACCTTCCCATCAGAATATGTTTTACAAAATCCCACTATTGCTTACACCTCAACCAGAAGGAGGATTCACTGTAACTTCTCCACTCTTACCAGAATTGATCACTGAAGGGGATTCTATGGATGAGGTTTTAGCTAATGTTCAAGATGCCTTGGAATCTGTTATAGAAATGTATGAAGATTTAGGTAAAGAACTTCCTCAAAATCTACAATCTGTAGATCAAAATTCACCAGCTTTGATAGAAACAATTATATCAGTCAGATGAACTATAGAGAAGTTGCTAAAAAATTATCTAGGCTAGGATGTGAAGAAATTCCCAGACGTGGAGGAGGTTCACATAGAAAGTGGTTTAATCCAATGACTCAGCAAGCAACTGTAATTCCTGACTGGAGTGGACGTGATCTAAAAATCGGTACATTACGATCAGCTATCAAACAATTAGGAATTGAATGGTCTGATTTTGAAGACGCATAACAAATTATAATTGTGATATACAGATATTCTGACTTACATTGTAATTAATTGTGGAAAAAGATGAACACCAATACTAGATATACCTATCCATGCTTATTTTGCGGTGACAACACCAGACACCGGACAGAAGAACATATTATTCAACACGGCTTCAAAAATTCTCGATGTGTTTTGGATACAGATGTTTGTTGTCATTGTAATACTGATATTTTTTCAGCACTTGATAAAAAACTGATTGATTTTGTTCATACATACGTTTATCCGAACCATCCACATATTTCTAGGAATCGCACTTTGCTTCAAGCCGGTCACATTATTCAATTTGATCAAGAAACTAGAATATGGCGAAGTTTACAAATAGACAGGAATATGAAACCTGTTTTATTTCCACAACTTGTCTTTGTAGATAAAAATAGAATAGATTTTTATTGTAATTCCAACCAAAACTATCAAAAGTTGCTGAATAATATGAAGCAAGAACTTGTTCATGTTGATAAGCTTTCTCTAAAGGAATTAGTATGTCAACAACCAGATCAATCACTTCCCACAATTCAGTCAGCAGTTATAAGAACTGCACCTATGAAATATGTATTACGTGCCTCCACTAATCAAGAAGTTCAATTACTCAAATCTCAAATACACAATGGTCAACTAATGAGGCAGTTTAGTCAAGAATCAGAACCTCGTCGAAAAACAACTCAGAAAAGTGAACTTCTTGCAAATTTAGTATTAGAACGGAATTTAATTAATCGTGCAATAGCTAAATCAGCAGTAAATGCTGTCTGTTCATTTTTAGGTTCTCAACGCGCTCGAAATAGTGTACTAGATCCAATTAAATCATTTATTCTTAGTGATACTCAAGATGAGGGAGAGAGATTTATTCAACATATATGGAATATAAATAGAAATGAAAATACTATTTCACAAAAAGAGAATTTTACAGTGCCTGGTTATCACACTTTGATACTGGCTAGTAGAGATAGAATCCCAACAGTTATTTTAAGTTTATATGAACGCCCATTTGCACTTATTAGACTGACTGAAGACACAAATTTTATGGGTGAGGAAGAAATTTATGCTGGTCTTATAGATTATCGATCTGGTTCACATCAAGTCTTGAATTATCAGAATGATCCTGTTAGTTTCTATGAACGGTTTTATGTTAACAATATTCAATAACAAAAAATCACTATTTTAAGACAAATACTATGCGATCGCCCTTTCTCTCTCAATAAGCGATCGCTATCCTAAAATTAAATGACCACCGCAAAGGAGAAAGCATAATGAAATGGCGTAAGGTATAGAATGGTTTTGAAGTATCCGTTCTTTTATTCCCCCAATTCAATCAAGATAATTTACGTTAAAACTTTCCCCTTACCCAAAATTGGTAAAATCAAATACCTAATATCCTATTAATGTGTGTATTTGGGGAATTATTTGTTAAAATTTACTCAACTTGCGAATAAATCCTGTGACTAGCCAAAATACCCGACAATCAAGTAATATAAATTACTCTCATGTTATCCATCTCAGTCATCTAATTGATACAGATATACCTCAATGGACTGGTGATCCTCCGGTAGAATTTACCAGTGTTGCAGAAATTGAAAATGATGGTTATTACCTGCGACGCTTTTCTTTAGGAGAACATAGCGCCACTCATATTAATGCCCCCAATAGTTTCTATGGTCATGGTGCAAGTGTTGAAAAATACCCAGCAGCATCATTAATATTACCTGCTGTAGTTATCAACATTTGCAGACAAGCGGCAGTCAATTCTGACTATGTTTTGACAATTAGTGACATTCAAACTTGGGAAAATGAATTTGGGGAAATTCCTGTGGGTAGTTTAGTAATACTATATACTGGTTGGCAAGAAAAATGGTTAAATCACCAGGCGTTCTTTGGACAAGACACAGCCGGAAAAATGCATTTTCCCGGTTTTAGCTATCATGCAACTGAGTTTTTAATTAAACAGAGAAAAATAGCTGGAGTTGGTATTGATACTCACGGTGTAGATTCTGGGCAGGATACCAATTTTACTATAAATCGTTTGCTGTTAGAGCGATCGCTAATTGTCCTGGAAAATCTGACGAATTTAGATCAGTTACCACCTCAAGATATTACCCTAATGATTGGTATTCTCAGGTTAAGAGAAGGTTCTGGTTCTCCGGCTGCGGTAATGGCATTATTTTGAATTTTTATTTTTTTAAATTATTTTTTTACAAATTTTTTAGCAGAACACCGGAAAATTTTTAAGGTTGATTAAATTTTTCATGGGTGAAGAATATCTAAAACTAGATATCTTCACTTTTCTAAACACAGCGGAGGTGATTAAAGATTACCAATGCCGCTGGTTAGGTTTTCAAATAGAGAAGTAGTTTATTGTACTACTTCTCTTGCCATTCATTACAGATAGTGAACTGGAGGCTTGAGGCTTGGAATTATAGACTCTGACCAGCAGTTTTAGATTTCACCATTAACCTGCATTTGATGAACTCGATCTGCTAACTCTTGACGCTGTTGACCGTCTAACTGATCAACTGCCAACATTCCCATCAGAATAACCTCTTTTAAGGTTAAGCGAGTTGAATGTGCCTGTTTTTGCACAATCTCCTTAATGATGGGACTAACACCGATTGCTGTACTAGCTCTAGCCACGGAATAAAATGAAACATTAATAACTTCGCATACATATTAGCACTTTTCGCGCAGTTATTCTACACCTCTAGAACTAATATGCTTTTGTTTCCATAGATGTTCATATATCTAATCCAGACTATAAAATGGTAAATAGATCCAGTAATTCTGCAAATCTAACTTTTTGACAATGGGTATAACTATTCTATAGCAAGACTTTCCACGATTTACTTATTTTGATACACATATTTGTGTTTTTTACAATACACCTTGAAATTAAATATTTTTACTTAAAATTAATAATGTATTGATTAAGTATCAATATTTTATGTATTAGATGTCATATAACCCTTGTAAATTAAACCTTTTAGCTTTTTTTTGAATTTATTACATATAAATATTTATACATAAAAATATTTTGTTAATTTTTGTTAAAAGTAAACAACACAAACAGTTAATAATTGTCATCTATCAAAAGTATGAGATTTTATTTTTGGATAAATTTAGTAAATCACAAAAGGGTAACAAGTTAAAAACAACAGTGAAAGATAAATAGATAAAAAAGGGAAAAGATTATGTAATGAGGATTTCAGGCTCATGACTCCAAAAACCGAGTATCTGTTAATGGTATAAGATATAGCCAAATTAATGTCAGTCCATGACATTGTTGAACAACGCTAAATATCGTCAAAAAGCAGAATAATTGAAATCTTCCTGAATTCACCTAGTTAAGGCTGTCATAGGAAAAAGTAGTGAATACTTACAAGGAAGAAAACAACCATGAGTGGATCTTATCTCTTAGCGACAAGCCTATTAACAGGATTAGTAATACCAACACCAGTGCTTACACAGATACCTAATCTGCCGAAAAATTCTCCATCTTTGTTAGATCTAGCACCAAGTTTCCAGTCTAACAACAGCAGAAAAAGCTCCTGGGGGGAAATTGCAGTACCTGAATTTAGTAGTCAAACTGAACCTTCCGCAGCAGGTGGAAAAAGTATTTCCAGGATTAATACATCATTGCCAGAATTTAGCAAACAAACTGTGTCGCCTGATAAAAAGTTGTCAGAATTTAGACAATATAGGTTATTAAATCCAGTTAAATCATCATTCAACTTTAATAGCCAAAAACCTAAAACCAAGACACATATTTCTGGTTTTAAATTTTACTATGAAAGATTAGCCTCCCTGAGAATTGGTCAAATTTATACGCGCACGGATGATGATGACAATTTAGAATCATCTTGGGAATTAGACAAAAGACCTAAACCAACTTATCAAGACTGGAAAAGCTTATTAACCATGGAAGCTAAAGCCATTAGTAAAGGTCAAGGTACAAATCGTTTAGGTATTTTGGTGGGTGATTCTTTGAGTTTGTGGTTTCCGAAAGAAAACTTGCCTACGGGTAAATTATGGCTAAATCAGGGTATATCTGGAGATACTTCCCAGGGTGTTTTTAAAAGATTATCGGCATTTTCTGCAACCAGACCAGATGTGATTTACTTAATGATTGGGATTAACGATTTACGCAAGGGTGCTAGTAACAAGTCAATTTTGCTCAATTCCCGGCGAATTATCCAGAGTTTACGTCAAAGTCATCCCACAAGTCAGATTATTATGCAATCTATTTTACCTGTGCGCTCTGGGAAAATTGCTAACAGTCGGATTCGTTATATTAACGCTCAATTGGCTGTAATTGCCAGACAGCAAGGAGTAAATTATCTGAATATGCACAATTTGTTTACGGATACTAATGGCAACTTGCTTCCCGAATTAACTACAGATGGATTGCATTTATCTCCAGCCGGATATCAAGTGTGGCAATTCGCACTTGAGCAAACAGAATATAGGGTTGCCCAAATTAACAATTCAGGTTCATTGGGGAATTAGAGCGGTGAAGATGCTTATTCTACAAGACTTTCATATAATTGATCTATGCAAATTAAATGTATATTAACGTAAGTTACTGGTTGGGAAAAAAGGCCAGGGGGAAGGGTAAGAGGTAAGGATGTTTACTAAATACCAATCACCCGCCTAAATTTACATAACTAGCAACTTGGGTTATGTTATTTTACAGGTCAGGGTGTGAGAACCATCACTAAATATCAAATGGTAGATCGGATTAATGATATCGTTTGGCAAGCTCACCAAGGAAGCGTTGCGGCGATTATTCAAGTCTTGAATGAAAGGCTAATTATATCTGGCGTGAGAACTAGAGCAATTTTCGCCGCTGGTGTGTTGCAAATTTTGTGTGAAGCGGCTACGGTGGAGCAGCTTGAGCAGTCTACCTTAGTCCCAAAAATCCAACAAATTTTGGAGTCAATTGCACCGCGTCATATTCGCCGAGTTTATATCAATAGTCGAATTGTGCGAGAAGAACAATTACTATGGTTAGAGGAAATTCACCGTGATGCCAATCATCAATTTTTATGGTCACAGGAAGTTATATTGTCGCAACCAAATTTCTGGAAGCGGCTAACTCGAAATTTAAGGAAAACTGAGGCCAAATCTAGAAAACCTATTTTAACTCAACCCCAATCTTTACTCAAGAATCAGGAGCAGGGGAAAATTTCACTCAACACTGGGGTAATAATAGTTTCTGGTTTATGTTCACTAATTTTACTGGCTTGGTTGGATTTTCGCTTTGGTAATACACTAAAAAGTTTGTTAATATTCACAGGTTCTCAATTTTCCCAAACAGCAAATCAAAGACCGTCTGGCCAAAGTCTTTCAACATCATCAGATGATCCATTTGCCGCCTCTGTACGACTGGCTAACCGGGCTAGTGTTGCTAGTAGAACAGCTATCACTTCAACTCAGTGGTTGGAGTTGGCTGCTACTTGGCAACGGGCTTCTGATTTAATGAGTCAGGTTTCACCTAGCCACAGCCGCTATCAAGAAGCACAAATTAGAACTAAATTATACAAGAAGTTTAGTCAGGTTGCCCAGGAAAAAGCTGAGAAAAGTGAGTTGTGAGCAGGTTCGGATTTCAGATTTCTGGAATTTCCACTATTTACTCATTTCTAACATCCGTGCCATGGGGCGCAACGCGGCTAGGCGGATTTCTTGTGGCATGGTAATTTCTGGAGTGCGATTTTTCATGGCTAAATACAGTTTTTCTAAGGTATTTAACCGCATAAATGGACATTCGTTACAGTTACAATCATTCTGTGGAGGTGCGGGAATAAAGTGTTTGTCAGGCGCTAGTTTTTGCATCTGGTGAATGATTCCCGGTTCTGTAGCCACGATAAATTCTTGGCTAGGGCTGGTTTGACAATAATTGAGTAAGGCGGCTGTAGAGCCAATAAAGCTGGCATGACGTAAGACGCTGGTTTCACATTCGGGATGAGCGATCGCTTCTGCTTGAGAATGTGTAATTTTTAACTGTACTATTTTCTTTTCCGAAAAAGTTTCATGGACAATACAACTACCTTGCCATAGGAGCATTTCCCGTCCTGTTTGTTCGATTACATACCGTCCCAAGTTCCGATCAGGGGCGAAAATAATTGGCTGTTGAGGGGGTATTTGCTGGACAATTTTGACAGCGTTGGCACTGGTGCAGATAATATCGCTCATGGCCTTAATTTCAGCCGAGCAGTTAATATAGGAAATAACTAAATGGTCAGGGTGTGCGGCTTTGAAAGCTGCAAACTCTTGAGACGGACAACTATCTGCTAAAGAACAACCTGCATTGATATCTGGTAATAGTACCAATTTATCAGGATTGAGGATTTTGGCGGTTTCTGCCATGAAGTGAACACCAGCAAAAACAATTACATCTGCTTGAGTATTTGCCGCAGCTTTGGCTAATTGCAAGGAGTCACCAATAAAGTCGGCAATGTCTTGAATATCAGGGTCTTGGTAGTAGTGGGCTAATATTACCGCATTCAGTTCTGTTTTGAGATCCGCAATGGCGGTAAATAAATCTAATGGTAGATTATCTGATTTCGGTTGAGTAAGTGTAGTTGTAAACACAATTAAAAACTGCTGTTTTAAAGAATGAGATGACCTTGTGGATTAAATTATAGTAGTTTTTACCAAAAATAGGGGATGATTGATATTAGCAATTTATGCCCAAATCCGGTGGAGTTTCCTATCCTGGAGATATACGGCTTTTTAAAGTGGCATGACCAGTCAGAAAACTCAATCAAAACCTGTGAAAATTGCTGTAGTTGGGGATATTCACGACCAATGGGACGTGGAAGATGGTATGGCACTTAAACATCTCAATGTGGACTTAGTGCTGTTTGTCGGCGATTTCGGGAATGAATCAGTAGAAGTGGTAAAAACGATCGCTTCCCTAGATATTCCCAAAGCAGCGGTAATGGGCAACCATGACGCATGGTACTCGGCTACTGAATGGGGACGCAAAAAATGTCCTTATGACCGCACCAAGGAAGACTGGGTACAGAAACAGCTAGATTTATTAGGGGCTGTCCAAGTCGGTTATAGTAAGTTGGATTTCCCGCAGTGGGATTTAACTGTGGTGGGTGGTCGTCCTTTTACGTGGGGTGGACCTGAATGGAGATTTGCCGAAATCTGTCAAGAACGTTATGGTGTCTCGAGTTTAGATGATTCCGCAGATAAAATTGTCAATGCAGTAAAAAATGCTACTTGCAACAATATTATTTTTTTAGGACACAATGGACCGAGTGGTTTAGGCGATCGCCCTGATGACCCTTGTGGCAAAGATTGGCATCCCATTGGCGGTGATTTTGGTGATCCTGATTTAGCCGCAGCTATTTCTCAAACTCTCAACATGAACAAAACTGTTTCTTTAGTTGCTTTTGGTCATATGCACCGGACTTTGCGCCATACCAAGAAACTAGAAAGGAAAGCTGTATTTAAAAGCCCAGAAGGGACTATTTACTTAAATGCTGCTAATGTCCCCAGAATTGTCCAGGAAAACGGCGTAAAATTACGGAATTTCTCCCTGGTCTTTTTAGATGGGGGTATGGTGACAAAAGTTGCTCTCCTTTGGGTGGGTAAGGACTACCAGGTGGCTGCTGAGGAAATTTTTTATAATTCTTTGGTTTGATCGCTGCCAATTCTGTAATTATATGTTATGATTTTATTTGTCAGTTTTGATTTTCTACAATTCTGGCAAATAATCTGGAGAGGTGGCAGAGTGGTCGATTGCGCCTGACTTGAAATCAGGTGAAGTGAAAGCTTCCGGGAGTTCGAATCTCCCCCTCTCCGTTGGATTTTTTTTCTCCCATTGACTTGTTAATTATCAATTACAGCACGTTTAACTTTAGTGAGGTACACCATTGGCGGGCAATAGACCCGCACAACACTGGCTAGAATTTAAGTTACAGTTTCAAACCGAATTTTCTAAACTACAACCTTTTCCAAAATCAATTTAGAACGCTTTACTTGTTCAGGAATAGCAACGGGATAATTACCAGTAAAACAAGCAGAACAGAAACTATTAGTATCTTCTCTGGTGGTTTCTAACATTCCTTCCCAACTCAAATAAGCCAGACTATCAACTTGTAATTGTCTGGCTATTTCCGCTACTGATTTTGTGGCAGCAATTAATTGATCTTGGGTATCAGTATCAATTCCATAAAAACAAGGGTGTGTGACAGGAGGAGAGGAAACTCTCATGTGAACTTCCGCCGCACCAGCATCACGTAAAGCCTGGACTAGTTTCCGGCTAGTAGTTCCCCGGACAATGGAATCATCAATAATTACTACTCGCTTACCGAATAACACATCTTTGAGGGGGTTAAGTTTCATGCGGATACCTGATTCTCGCATGGCTTGAGTAGGCTGAATAAAGGTGCGGCCGACGTAGCGATTTTTAATCAGTCCTTCACCATAGGCTATACCGGAAGCTTGGGAAAAGCCAATGGCCGCAGGTATACCAGAATCAGGGACACCAAAGACTAAATCGGCTTCTACGGGGGATTCTGCTGCCATTTTCCGACCTAATCGCATTCGATAACTGTATAAAGTTTCATTGTGCATGAGGCTATCAGGACGGGCAAAATAAATCATTTCAAAGATACAAAGTTTACGTTCTGACTGTTGATACCACTGAAATGATTCTAAACCAGTTTCGGTAATCCATACTAATTCTCCAGGTCTGACATCACGCAGATATTCCGCACCGATAATATCTAAACCGCAAGTTTCGGAAGCGAGAACGTAACGCACAGGGTCACTATCTAAAGTACCAATTACTAAGGGACGAATGCCGTTAGGATCACGGACTCCCATTACACCTACGGGTGTAGCAATAGTTAAACTAAATGCGCCTTGACAACGATGAAAGGCACTCATGGCCGCTGTTACCCAATCTGCACCAGCATTAACTTCTTGAGCGATCGCATAAGCAATCATTTCTGAGTCCGTTGTTGTGATTAAGTTAAACTTATCTTTAACTAACTCAGAACGCAATTGGACTGTATTGACTAAATTCCCGTTATGTGCTAATGCTAATAAACCCAACCGAGTTGACACCACAGCCGGTTGGGAGTTAACTTTGCGACTAGAACCAGTAGTAGAATAACGGGTATGACCCACTGCCAGATTTCCGGGTAATTGCTCTAAAATAGTTTCATTGAAGACTTGAGATACCAGTCCCATATCCTTATGTTGGTGAACGTGCGAACCCTCAAATGTAGCAATACCAGCAGATTCTTGACCACGATGCTGGAGAGCATATAGTCCAAAGTATGTTAATTTAGCAACATCTTGTTCTGGGGCATAAATGCCAAAAATACCACAAGCTTCTTCGGGCTTGTCACTAGTATTTTCATAATTGTTGATTGAGTTGTCGGGGTATTCGTCCGCAATTATGGAATTAACGAGAATCATGCTGGTATTACTCCTGGTGGGGTGTCGAGTCACTGGGGATTGGAAATTAGTCGGCAGAGTGCGGGGGAGAGGGGGAAAAATTAATAAATATTACCTATTACCTACTTACCTTCTGCTTCTTAACAAATTGTTAACCATCCATTAAAACAGTACCTTAAATTGGTCAAGGATCAAGCACGAATTGTAAATTTTCATGTTTGAACCTTAATTTTAATCTAGTTCAAATGTTATTATCAAATCCCAGCCGTTTAGAGATTGCTAAGGAATAGCGATCGCGCATATCTTCAATACTAACCCGAACTAACTGATGGTGATCTGCGGTTAAAATCTGCAAATTGCCAGAATTAACTACTTTACCAATTTTTTGCCAATATTCCCCCAAATGATCTTGTAAATAACACTCCCAAATTTCTTGATTTTCCGCACTAACAGAAACTAAAATTCTTGCTCCACCTTCACCAAACAGCACTTCATCAAATCGTAAATCATGATTTGTGATGATTGGGAAATTAATTTCTGCCCCCAAATTCCCAGCCAGACAAGATTCCGCTATAGCAACAGCCAAACCGCCTTCAGCGGAATCATGGGCAGATTTTATCCAAAGGGCGCGAATACCATGACGACAGGCATTTTGTACACACCGTTCTAACTCAAAATCAACTTTAGGGGGTCTACCAGCAATTGTATGATGAATTGTGGCCAAATATTCAGAAGCGCCTAATCCAATTGTAGATTGGATTGACAAACCTAAAAGGTAAATGACATCCCCGACATTTTGCCAACCTTGTCCGCAAATTTTAGTCAAGTCTTCAATTAGACCTACCATACCCACAACCGGAGTTGGGTAAATTGGTTGAGGATTTCCCTCCGCGTCAAAAGTTTCATTATATAGAGATACATTTCCCCCAGTGACAGGTGTTCCCAACTCCCGACAACCTGCACTCAACCCCTGACAAGCCGACGCTAATTGCCAATAACCAATGGGGGTTTCTGGACTACCAAAATTGAGGTTATCGGTCACAGCTAGGGGTTGAGCGCCCACACAGCTAAGATTCCGGGCGGCTTCTGCTACTACGGCCTTAGCCCCTTCATAAGGGTCAAGATACACATAGCGAGAATTACAGTCTACCGTAGCTGCAACAGCGGATTTTGGATTTTGGATTTGAGATCTCGGATTTTCGATTTTTTCTAAAGGACGAAGACGCACTACAGCAGCATCAGCACCTCCTGGTAATAATACTGTGTTATTTTGAACTTGATGATCATATTGGCGATAAACCCAGCTTTTAGAAGCAATAGTAGGAGTATCTAGCAAAGTCAATAAAATTTGATTCCAACTTTGCCAATTTCTGCCAGTTTCAATGCCTGTCACATCACAGGCGGGTAAATTATCTTTTGTCCATTGCCAAGCTTTGGTAGCATACTCTGGTGCTTCTGTCAACAATTCTCTTTCATACAAGGGCGTATTTTCCGCTAAAGCATCTGCGGGAATTTCGGCGGCTATTTTTCCCTCAAACCAAATCCTGACAATAGGTTCAGCAATTACCGTACCTGCAACTACCGCTTGCAGTCCCCAACGGTGGAAAATAGCGATTAATTCCTGTTCTCGCCCTTTTTCGGCGACAAATAACATTCTTTCTTGAGATTCCGACAGCAGATATTCATAGGGTATCATTCCTGACTCCCGCACCGGAATTTTATCTAAATCAAATTCAATACCGACACCACCTTTAGCGGCCATTTCCGAAGTTGAACAAGTGATACCCGCAGCACCCATATCCTGTGCTGCTACTACAGCCCCGGTTTTAAATGCTTCTAAACAAGCTTCGATTAAGGACTTTTCTAAAAATGGATCTCCTACTTGCACCGCAGGACGGTTGTCCATAGACTCCTGGGTTAATTCCGCACTAGCAAAACTTGCCCCGCCCATACCATCCCGTCCGGTGGTTGAACCTACATACAGCACCGGATTTCCCACGCCTGAAGCCCCTGATTTGACAATTTCCGACGTTTCCATCAAACCGAGAGCCATAACGTTAACCAGGGGATTTCCAGAGTAAGCAGGGTCAAAATACACTTCACCACCCACCGTGGGAACACCAACACAGTTACCATAATGACTTATGCCCGCAACTACGCCCGTAAACAATCTTTGGGTTTTCGGGTCATTCAAATCACCAAAGCGCAAAGAATTTAATAGAGCAATAGGACGCGCCCCCATGGTAAATATATCTCTTAATATACCACCTACTCCAGTTGCAGCGCCTTGAAATGGTTCCACAGCGGAAGGGTGGTTATGGGATTCTATTTTAAATGCTAATTGCAGTCCATCACCAATATCCACAACTCCGGCATTTTCACCAGGTCCTACAAGAATACGCGGTCCGGTGGTGGGAAACTGTTTGAGTAAAGGGCGGGAATTTTTATAACAGCAATGTTCAGACCACATGACCCCAAACATACCTAGTTCGGCTTTGTTAGGGTGACGACCTAAGCGGCGGACAATTTCTGTATATTCTTGTGGTTTTATGCCTTCTGAGGCAATTTCTTGGGGAGAAAAGGGATTTTCGGAAGTGGTGGTCATGGTAGTTATACACCAAGAGGACAGAGGAATATTTTATAGCAACATAACGCACAATTCAGGACTGCTATATAAATTCTACCGGAGCTAGACATTAGACATCTGGTGGTAATTAAATGTGCATGGTTTGAAACCCTTGTAAAGACCTTCTGCTGGAAGGTTTTTACATTCTTTTTCAAAGATGTCTATTTACCATTGTCCCACTTACGCCTTGAATACCCCTCAAGTGTTGTCAAAAATATTGGGTTTTGTTGCGATCGCGCCGCAATTCTAAAGCCAACAACTTATAATTTCAAGAAATGCTATAAGATCAAATCATCACAAATATCACTGGAGATGAAAATTATATGACTCTGACAATTAACAATCTAGAAAAAATAGAACAAATCTTAAAAGATGATGATAACGACTATCAAATATAACTACAAGAAGGAAATATTTTAATTATGGGTCTATCGGATATAGAATTTAGTGAAATTGGGGCTGAATTGATTAGATTATTAGGTAATTGGATAAAACCTCGTAAATTAGGGCGAATATTTGATTCTAGTGGTGGTTTTATTATGCCAAATACTGATTTACGCGCTCCTGATGTTTGTTTTGTTTCAGCCCAAAGATTAAAACGGACTGTGAGAGATTTTGGAAATTTAGTTCCTGATTTAGTAGTACAAATTAAATCAAAAACTGATAGAATTACTAAATTAGAAGATCAACTTAAATTGTTTTTAACATTAGGCGCACAAGTGGGAATTTTAATCAATCCTGATGAATTAATTGTTACTGTTTATCGTCCTGATGGTAAAATTACATTATTAACAGGAGATGATAAATTAACAGTAAGTGAATTATTTCCTGGTTGGGAAATTGCTATTTTTGAATTATGTCTACCTGTATTTGAATAGGTGTTTATAGCCTCAATTTTTGATATTTTCGATATTAAATTATCGGTGTTGCTGATTTTAAGGATGAAAATAATTTTGCATATATTCAAGACCTTTCTACCTCCAAAAATCATAGGCCAATTCAGCAATATAAAACTCAATACCATTTCTGTATTAGTGACGAACAAAGATATCTCCCACTTCTCTAAATAGTCAGGGATCTGACTCTAACAGTGTTCACCAAGGGACAAACTTAGTTAAAATAATCAACTAACCTCAACACAGAAACACACCGAAAACTCATGGCAGATCAAATGCAGTGGACAAACGCTTTATCAACACATCCCTCCTTAGAAGCGGCTATTAACGATGTTGTAGAACAAGCTGTGACATCTTTAACAGCGCCGGCGGATTTAGGGCTGGTATTCATTTCTTCTGCGTTTATGAGTGAGTATACAAGGCTTTTACCTTTATTAGCGGAAAAACTTTCTATTCCCGTATTAATTGGTTGTAGCGCTGGAGGTGTCATTGGTAGAAAAAAAGTAGGGGAAACACAAGAAATAGAAGCACAACCAGCGCTGAGTTTAACTTTAGCCCATCTTCCTGGTATAAAAATCCGGCCTTTTCATATTTTAGCCGAAGAATTACCAGATTCCGATAGTTCCCCCAATGCTTGGATTGATTTAGTGGGTGTATTACCGTCACCTACACCCCAATTTATTCTTTTGTCCAGTCCTTTTGGTTCGGGAACTAATGATTTGTTGCAGGGTTTAGATTTTGCTTATCCAGGTTCGGTGGTGGTAGGAGGACAGGCCAGCAGCGGCTTTATGAATGGTCCTGTTGGTTTATTTTGTAATGATAAGTTATGTCGAGAAGGTACGGTAGGTATTGCTTTAACTGGCAATATCGTCTTAGATACTATTGTTTCCCAAGGTTGTCGTCCCATTGGTCAACCTTTGCAAGTTACTAAAGCGGAACGGAATATTATTTTAGAGTTGGATGAAAAAGTGCCTTTAATGGTATTGCGAAATTTAATTAGTAGTTTGAGTGAAGAAGATCGAACTTTAGCACAACATTCTTTATTTGTCGGTTTAGCAATGGATGAATTTAGAATGAATTTACATTCGGGGGATTTTTTAATTCGTAATATTTTGGGAGTAGATCCTAAAGCTGGGGCGATCGCCATTAGCGATCGCATTCGTGCCGGTCAAAGGTTACAATTTCATTTGCGGGAAGCAGCGGCTTCTGCCCAAGATCTAGAAATTTTACTTCAAGAATATCAAAATGAAAATGAAAATACTAGTCAACCGTCTCCCGTTGGGGCTTTAATGTTTACCTGTTTAGGACGAGGAACGGGACTTTATGGCCAACCTAATTTTGATTCCCAACTTTTTAGCCGTTATCTCCATGATATACCCCTTGGTGGCTGTTTCTGCGGTGGTGAAATCGGTCCTGTAAGTGGTAGAACTTTCCTTCATGGTTATACTTCTGTATTTGCTATTTGTCGTTCTCTTGAAGGATAGGAGTTAGTGGTCCGTTGTCAGTGGTCTGTTGTCCGTTGTCAGTGGTCAGTGGTCAGTGGTCAGTCCTCCGTTGTCCGTTGTCCGTCGCCAATGAAAAATAGGTAACTACTGATAATCACCAATCACCAATCACCAATTACCAATTACCAATTACCAATTACCAATCACCCAATTAAAAGTGTACTATGATTATCAATCAAACTTGTATTCCCATTATTAACCGCGCTATATTCTTCAATGTAACGACGGACATGAATGGGGAAATGTGGATATTCCAGCATAGCATCACCATCAGCAATGGTCGCCCAAAAATCCCGTAAACCGGGCGCTAGTATTTGTGCCTGGTCTAATGGTAAACTCAGGGGAGGTAAAGTCAATAATTTGAGTACAAATGGATAAGAGCGATCGCCCATCCATTTTCGTGATAGTGTTTGTAAATTGGGAAAATCTGGTACTGATTCTACACGATGAGAAACAACTTGTAAAGATTCCCTACCTAATTGATCACGGTTAAATTCCAATACCCGATAGGGATGAGGATAGCTAACTAAAGAACCAGTAGTAATATCATATATGCCTTGGGAACAAGCAATATCTTGAACGTGCAAATGTCCTGTAAATACTAACTTAACTCCATAGTCTTGTAATAATTGCCTAAGTTCTGCTGCATTTTCTAGCATATAACGATTCGCCATGGGATGATAAGATTGATTTGGTAAATGTTCAACCACATTGTGATGAATCATTACCAAAACTAAATCATCCTCAATTGCTGCTAATTCCCCTTTTAACCATTCAAATTGTTGATTATCTAACCTGCCTATTTGTTGACCTTGATCATTAAATGAGTTAGAATTAAGAGCGATTAATCTTACTCCTGGGAATATCTGCCGATTATAATAATGTTGTTGGGGATTTTCATAACCAAACTGTTGGTAATAATAGGGAAAATCTGCAAAACCAATTGATTGTTCATTGGCTATCAAAACAGGTATATCATGATTACCAGGAATCACATAAGATGGAAAAGGTAATTGAGATAACCTATTTTGTAACCATTTGTGATTTACTGGTTCACCATGTTGGGTTAGGTCTCCAGGGATCAACAAAAAATCTAAATCTAATTGGGTTAAATGAGCTAAAACACTATCAAAAGCCGGAACACTCACTTCTACTAAATGAAAACGATTAGGATGATCCCAAATAGTTTCAGGAAGCGCAATGTGTAAATCACTAACTATAGCAAACCGAAAATTGAGTTTCATTGGGTTAAGAAAATGTTAAAAATCTAGGTGCTAAAATTATTATTCTTAAAGTATAACCCTGACGGTGTATACTGGTGTGGAAATATTTAGACTTAATAATATTTGTATACATTTGTTAAAGATTCTTATTTGGTAGGAGAGTAAATTTTGTCACCTGTTCGAGTTCGTCAGCACGTTAACCCCCTTGCGAGTAAATTTCAAACACCAACCGCTTCCCCCCAATGGGAAAATATTTATACACAACCAAACCTACCATTACATTTAGATATTGGTTGTGCTAGGGGGAGATTTATTTTGAAAATGGCGCAAATAGAAGCAAATTGGAATTTTTTAGGCTTAGAAATTCGAGAACCGTTAGTAGTAGAAGCCAATAGAATCCGCGATGAAATGGCGTTAAAAAATTTACATTATATGTTTGCGAATGTGAATAACTCCCTAGTTTCCTTGTTATCAAATTTACCCCCAGGAAGATTACAAAAAGTAACAATTCAATTTCCTGATCCTTGGTTTAAAAATCGTCACGCAAAACGTCGGGTAGTCCAACGGGAATTAGTCACAGAATTAGCCAATTATTTAGCCGTGGGTGGTGTTGTTTTCCTCCAATCTGATATACAATTTGTAGCGGAGGAAATGTGCGATCGTTTTTATGAACATCCCGCATTTGAAAAGATAGGAACAACAACATGGTTAGCCAAAAATCCCCTTCCAGTTCCCACAGAACGGGAAATAGCCACCTACAATAAAGGTCAACCAGTATATAGGGCTTTATTTAGAAAAAAGATTACTAATGATTAATTGATGTATGACATGGCGTTTCTTAATGATGTCAAATACATCATAGCCCCCTCCTCGCTTGCGGGGAGGGGGTTGGGGGTGGGGTTTAAAACTTACAGCAAGTAGCTTTGAGTGAGGTACACCTTGTGCAGGCAAGATGCCCGCACCACAAGAGTTTTATTATTAATATCTGTACTTCATAAGATCGGGAACTGCTGTAAATTAACGAATTAAACCAGCACGTTGAAAA
>OMJF01000211.1 GCA_900299285.1 Anabaena sp. 54
CAATTACCAATTACCAATTACCAATTACCAATTACCAATTACCAATTACCAATTACCAATTACCAATTACCAATTACCAATTACCAATTACCAATTACCCATTACCCATTACCAATTACCAGCCTCGATATTGTAGTTTAGGATTTTAGCGAATTAGCGGCTTCTGTAGCTTTTTTAGAAGCATCTGTGCTACCCATGCGGATTTCAGAAGTGAAGGAAGCCATACTAAAACCACCAAACCGCTTTAATACACTTACTCGCATCCGCAAATTAGGACTAGCAAACCATAGTCTTTCTTCAGACCACATAGTTTCATATTCGGTAATCAGTGTCAAAGCACCATCATCACCGATTTTATAGCTACCAGCGACGGGGGCTTTTTCCGCATAACCCATTTCTCGCAGTAATTTACCTTCATTGGGATTATCTGCATTGGGAACTGTAGCTAAAACCGTCGAACCCTCATGTTTTTCTTCATCCCATTCCATTGTCCCATTCCAGGTGACACGGGCCCCACAGGTGGCTGTATGCGGCTCAATTTCATACTGTTGACAGAGTTTAATCACTTCAGGATGATCAGCGGCTAACATTTCAATCAGGATGTCTGATTTACCGTCTTCTGACTGTTTAAACGCTAAATGGTGACTGGTACGGTGAGAAAACCATTTTCCAGCACTTAATTCAAAAAATTCTTCAACGTTCATAAATAAAGTTACCCTGCATCATAATTTTAACAGTCTCTTTTATTATTAAAAACTAGGAAGAGACTTTAATTTCAACGGAGGTTGTTGGTTTTCTCAAGTTGTTGCAGAGAAATTCTGGCCGCTTCAGCAACGTTGTTATGACTATCTTTTGCTAAATATTTTAATGCTGAGACACTTTGAGGTGTGGGTAAATTTCCTAAAGCTTCAGCGAGACGTTGACGCACTAACCAATCTTCTGATTGAGCAAAACGGAGAATATGTGTTATGGAATCTATATCTCGAATTTCTCCCAAAGCGGAAATAGCAGCTTGTTGAATTACTATTTCTTGACTATTTAAGGCTTGAATAAGAATATCATGGGCGCGGGGGTCTTTAATATTACCTAAAGCTACAGCCGCACTAAACCTCACCAGCCAATCTGTATCTTCATAAAATGCCCGTGATAAGACCTCTACGGCTCTATTGTCTTCAAGATATCCTAAAGCTCCAGCAGCATCAGCACGGATACCATAATCTGGATCTGTTTCTAGTATTTTCACTAATAGATGGTAGGATTCTGGTGTTTTTTTGATACCTAGAGCAAAAATGGCCATGGAACGCATTTGCAGGGAATCATCATCTAAAACCTTTTTAATTAAAGGTACAGCATCATCAGCGGATACATGACGTAAACTAGCAAGAGCTATCATGCGATCGCGCAAATTAGGACTTTCTAATTGAGTTGAAATTAATTCTAAACCGAGAGTAGTCATTTCTTTGACAGCATTTTCTTAATTTATCTTTACTTTAACGCAATTGGGGAAATCTCAACCGTGATTTTGGTGATTTTGGTAATTTTGGTGATTACACTTACTTTTTTTGACGATAATTTTTATTTTAAAACACAAAAATATACGCAAAATTTGCTTAAAAATGGTCAAATTAACCACGGAAATCATGGTTCTATTCCCCAAGTCTGATCTAATCATTTAAATAACAAAATTATATTTCATACCTATACTATGTCTTTGGTCAGAAGAGAATAAATCAAAGTGGAACTAGAGTTAATCAAAGGGCTGCTAAATGCAGTTTTATATCACGAGGAGAATAATCATGGTTCAACTTAGCGAGCGTCCAATTACAAACAAAATTACCAATTTGCAACAGAAGTTTATCTATGAGATAAATACCATATTTGATGCGGAAAATCGCTTTTTAGAAGCCCAGCAAATGATGTGGCAATGTTGTCAAAATAATAAGTTCAAGACGGTAATTGAGCCACATATTCAAGAAACTGAACAGCACATTAAAAACTTAGAACAGGTGTTAAATATTTTAGGAGAAAAACCACAAAGAATTACCTGTGATGTTGCATCTGGGTTAATTAGTGAATGTCAGAAATTTACACTTTTATCAGCAGATAATCCCAAAATTGTAGACTTAGGAATGGCAGAATGGCATAGTAAGATTGAACAAATGGAAATTGCTTGTTATCGTCGTTTGATTAAAGTTGCCGAACAAATGGGACAAAACCAAGTTGTCGAATTGCTAGAGGAAAATCTACACCAAGAAGAACAAGTAGCACAAAAACTTGATCAATTGATAATGCAATTACTTCAAGAAGTAAAAACACCGGAAGTAAAGTCTAGCGCTAAAGCTCGTTAGTCTGATTACTAGGTTTTGAAACAACCCAGCTTAGATATTATATATAATATTTAAACTGGGTTTTGCTGTTAAGTAAAATCCTCTCTTTTTTAGATCAATTGGCAATTTTAACCTTGATATTTTCACAAATTAAATACACAACAGCTTATGAATTTAAGTGTGGAGATATCTTTACAAGGGTGTAGACATGATCAAAAATCTATATACTTGGAGGGAGAATCAAAGTATCAATTTGATGAATAACGCCGTTGCTACCTTGAATATCTGCTTTAGTTATTTTTGCGTCATTTACTTCTACTCCATTACTATTAACTTTAACAGTAATAGGATCTCCTAGTAAGCTCTTCAATTCTCCAGATTTCAAATCACTGGAAAGTACCTTACCAGATACTACATGATAGATTAAAACCTGTCGCAATATTTGTTTATTTTCTGGTCTCAACAAATCTCGTACTGCATCTTGTGGTAGTTTCGCAAATGCTGCATCTGTAGGAGCAAAAATAGTAAAAGGACCATCTCCTTGTAAAATGTCAGTGAGTCCCGCTGCTATTAAAGCCTTAATAAGGGTTTTAAATGAGCCATTGGCTTTCGCTAATACTATTAAGTTCCTGGTTTCTTTGATTTCTGTTATGGGTGTTTTTGGGGTGGGTTTAACCGTGGGAATTTCCGTTGCTGGTTGGGTGGGTTTAACCGTGGGAATTTCCGTTGCTGGTTGGGTGGGTTTAACCGTGGGAATTTCCG
>OMJF01000212.1 GCA_900299285.1 Anabaena sp. 54
ACTAGTTTAGTAATATCAGTATTTACACCAGATATTCGCACCGCTTTTCCAGTTTCGTCCCTAAGAATATAGCTTCTACAATTTATATAGATAAAATATTCTTGTTTATGTCGCAGCCGCAACTTCAACTCAATAAATTCTATATTTTTATCGTTTAATGCTTGATTGAAACTATCACGGATAGGATCTATATCCTCTAAATACACAAAATTCTCCCAGAAGGTTTCAGATTTGAGATGACATTCTTCATGGTCATAACCCAGCATGGAAAACCAACGAGCAGAATAATAAATACTATCTTCTAAAAGATCCCAATCCCACCAAGCATCATTTGCACCCTTGAGAACTAGAGATAATCGTTGTTGTAGTCTTTCTGATTTTTGGACTAATTTACATAATTTTTCCTCCGACTGTTTGCGAACAGTAATATCAACCATATTTCCAATCACAACGACAATCTCACCCTGATCATCTAAAATTATTTGATTGCGATCTTCAAACCAAATGTAATTACCGTCTTTATGTCTCAGTCTATATTCTGTAGTCAAAGGACTTTTTTGAGCTAAGGTTTTTTGAATCAAAGAATACAGTCTGTCTCGATCTTCTGGATGAACTATATTGAGAAATGCAGCTAGATCTTTCGGAGATTCTGAATCTGAATAACCCCAAATTTCCTCCATATTAGTCACCCAAGTAGGACCATTCTTGAGCAAATTATATTCATACATAATTTGTCCACTAGCTTTACTTGCTAAGTGATAACGATTTTTCCATATTTTCAATTCTACTAACTGTTGTTTAATTAATTCTTCTGCTTGTTGTCGTTGATGAATTTCAATTTGTGTTTGTTGATAAGTATTTGCTTGTTGAATAGCAATTGCGACTCGCAGTGATATTTGTTTTACTAATTCGATTTCTTCAAGTTGCCAATGGTGAGGAATATCGTGGTAACTTGCTAACATTAGTCCCCAAAGGCGATTTTCAACAACAATGGGAGCTAATAGTTTAGCGCGAATATCAAGGTCTTTTAACATCTGCTGATGACACTGAGTTATGGATTCCGTGTTAATGTCATTCATGACCCGAATTTCCCCTTGACGGTAAGTTTCCAGCCATTCTGAGGTAATACAGACATCATACGGCTCTTGATGGAGGAGTGAAAGTCCACCCGCCACCATTGCTTCAGCGATAACTTTACCCCTCAAATCAGACATAAATTGG
Organism: Anabaena sp. 54; assembly: GCA_900299285.1. Taxonomy (GTDB): domain Bacteria; phylum Cyanobacteriota; class Cyanobacteriia; order Cyanobacteriales; family Nostocaceae; genus Dolichospermum. Next base: position 1,222 of record OMJF01000212.1, read on the forward strand.
TAAACAAGTACCCGAGGGCATTCTAATAGCAATCGCACTCCTACAACGGTATTATTAATAATCTCCTGTAAATCTAGAGATGAGTGAATTTGCGTCGCAATTTGATTAATTAACTTTTCCCGTTCTGCCGTTCTTTTCAGTTTAATAGTGCGCTCTTCTACTTGCTTTTCTAACTCCAGAGTACGATTTCCTAGCAGTTGTATTTTCTCTGTTTCTAGTTGTAATACTTTTTCTTGTAACACTGCTGTTAGTTTATATAATTCCCAGGAATTAAGGGCTTGTAAAATACTGCTTTGGGTAACAATACCAAGCAGTTCCCCTTGTCTTCCTGTCACTGCTAAACGCTGAATAAATCGCTGTTCCATTATTTGCTGTACAGTCCACAGAGATTCATCAACAGTCACACAGAAAACTGGTGTACTCATGACAGTTTGTGCTAAACAGGTGTCAAAATTCACGCTTAAAGCTTTAAGCTGCACAATATCACGCTCTGTCACCATACCCAGAGGAATTGTTAAAGATGCTTGTGTTTCTACAATCATCACCGAAGCGACTTGATTTTCTGCCATTAAGCGAGATATCTCTAATACAGTAACATTAGCATCCGCACAAATAACATCCGTAGTCATGACCTCATGAACCAACCGGAAGCGTAACAAGTCCACAGGCCGAAGTATGCGCCGTAAACTTTCCTCAGTCAGGAGTCCCACCAGTTGATTTTGGTCATCAACCAGTGGTAAATGACGAATGCGGTGGTGTTGAAGCAGATCAAGGGCAAAAAAGAGGTCTGTAAATTTTGACTCCTGTAAAGTGATTACAGGATGAGTCATGACATCACGGAGAGCTAAATTTTCCAGGTTAGGGTGTTGGACACTGAGTTCAACTACATCTTGTTCCGTAAAGATGCCTACCAGACGATTATTTTCCACAATGAGGACACAACTGGAACGGGCTTGAATTTGTAAATGTTCTAGACGGTTATCAGTAGTAGTTTGGGGAACAGAACAAACCGCTTGTACAGGCAGCCACAGAGAGTTTACCGACATCCCACTCATTTGGACTACAGCTTCTCTAACCGTTGTATCGGCAGTTACTACTAACGGGTTAAGAACAATAGCTGACTTTAGTTCTGTTGCATTGATAGCATTCACAGGCATCAACATTCAAGTATATTTATTTTGTGTAGATAAGTTAATCTATCAATTTTAGAATACTTTTACAAAAATTCAGTATATAAGCTCAAATAAATCTCAAATATAGGAATTTATGAATAAATAGTCAGCTGTACTGATACGCAAAATATCTCTCAAACCCTCTTAAATTCCTATTCTTTGGGTTCTTGGTGGTTCATTCATCAGTAATTGATAGGTAAATCCTACTCAAATTACTCCAATTCTTGCCAGGTGGACATCCCCGCCCTAATATACAAATACTCATAGACTTTCTAAGTAGCTTAAAAGGTCTGCCATTTCCTGGACACTGGGTTGGAATTTTGGCATAGGGGGCGTTTCCCCGCTAGTTACTTGATGAATTAATCCATAGGGAGATTTGTATTTAGATATCTCATGTAAAGTTGGACCGACTAGGCCATTTGCTTCTAAACCATGACAGCCAGCGCAGTTGATTTGGAAAATAGCTTTCCCCTGTACTGGGATTCCCTCAAGGGATAGAACATTTTTGACATAAGGATCAGAGGATTGAACTATCTCAATCCCAAACAGGACCAAAGGCAGAATTATCAGCATCGCTATAGTCAAGATAACGATCTGTTGAATCAAGGTTTCAGGTTTTATCAGATGGTTATCCAAAAGAGTTGCTTCTACAGTTTTCAAGTTTTCATTTCCTACACATAGCTTAAAATTTATTGATTGTGTTCGCAAGTACATAAGATGATTTTTATATAGTATTTAGATTTAAAACTGCTATGGGACGCGGGATTAATGCCAAATTTGGTAAAATCAAAAACAGGAAACGAATCTTTCAATAATCGCAACAAGGAGCTTTACAGTGGTTGAACCTCTATTATCAGGTATTGTGCTTGGGTTAGTTTTTGTAACTTTAAGTGGACTTTTTTACGCTGCTTATAGACAATATAAGCGTCCTACAGAATTAGGCGGCTGATATTGATTGAGGAGTCAGGGAAAAGGTAAGAAGTAGAAAGGGGGGAGTAGAAGAAATAATTACCCATTCCCAATTACCCATTACCAATTCCCTGCTCTTGATAAAATGTCAAAGCTGTGTTACCATAGCTTTTTTGTCGGCAGATTTCCCAGTTGGGAATTGTGAGCGGTGTCCAATCTTGGTGACGGTGTTCCACTGCTATTTCTCCTGGGGAATCTAAAAGTTGATACTGAGCGATCGCTTGTAATACTGGTTCATATAATCCACTGGCATAAGGTGGGTCAAAATATATTCTGTCAAATTTTTGACCTGATAATTTTTTTAACTGTTGGGTGACATTTCCCCGTAATAGCTGAAATTTTTGTTCTGGCTTGGCTACCCGTTGCCAATTTTCTTGGATAATGGCACAAGCAAGACTTGACTGTTCAATGCCAATAACGACCTTAGCTTCCCTACATAAAGCCTCAGCGCCCATTGCCCCGCTACCCGCGCACAAATCTAGCCAACGACAACCAGTAATTGTCCCTTGCCAAATATTAAATAATGCTGCCCTGACTCGCGCACTCGTAGGTCTGGTATGCTCACCTGGTAAGGTTTTAAGCAGACGATTACCGTAAATTCTCAGACTCATTAGTTATTGATAATCGGATTTTGGATGAGTGGATTTTAGATTGATTCGGGGGATAAATCCGAGGGTTTTGATCATCAACGGCTTATTTGTCATTTGTTAAGCAAAAACTTTTTCGTGGACTTGAGCCACAAAATTAGATAATATTTGCAATCCGACATTTGATGATTTTTCGGGATGGAATTGCACAGCCATAAGATTTTCATGAGCGATAGCTGCCGTAAAAGTTTGATTTCCATGGGTAACAGTAGCAGCCCGGACTTGGGGATTTGTGGGTTCAACATAGTAAGAATGAACAAAATAAACCCAAGGATTGGCAGGTAAATGTTCCCATAAAAGATTTTTTGGTTGGTTGAGTTGAAGTTGATTCCAACCCATGTGGGGAATTGTCATTCCGGGTTGAGAACGAAATCTGCGAACTTTTCCGGGAACAATTCCTAGTCCTGGTAACGTGCCTTCGGCGCTGGATTCAAACAAAATTTGTAATCCTAGACAAATACCCAAAAACGGTTTACCAGAAGCGATCGCATCTTTAATCGGTTTTTCCAAACCACGCGATCGCAAATGTTGTACCGCTGGATCAAATGCTCCCACGCCTGGTAAAACTATAGCATCTGCTTTCGCCAACTCTTGAGAACAATAGGTAACTTGAGGAGTTGCACCAGCTTTTTCTAATCCTTTGCAGACAGAGTGCAAATTTCCCATATCGTAATCAATAACTGCAATCACTGGCATTTAGCTGCTCCTTGTAAATTCATGAGGGAGGGCATTTAATTATTCTAATTCTAATTATTATTTATAATCAAAAAAAAATACTATTAACTTCTTCTAACGTTTGGTTAAGTCAACAAGAGTCAAATTTATCCGATGACTTGTTACTCGCACTAGCCAAAATGGCTTCACTCTCCCATGATTTAAATTTCTAGCACCGTCTACCTGTAGATGTACAACTGGCCAGTTCTCGCGTCATTGCCAAAATTAATGACATTCAGCCTGACTATATTATGTAGTGCGGTAGTTGCAAATTCTTCACCATTAAGCGAACAAGTTCCAGACTGTAGTACAAGTATCTTACCTTTAGAGTCTATAAATTTTCTCGCAAATATTTTGCAAACTACCGTTTATATGGAAAAATTATTAGTGTCAACTAGGCTGATTTCGTTTTGATCATTAACAACTTGGCACTTTTCTAGAAATATTAACGTCTGTTTAAAAAACAATTACTTACTATGATGTTGCCAATATTACTTTCTTTGGCTCTTGCGAACTTGGTGACACCACCAGAAGAAATATTACAAATACAATCAGTACGCCCTTTGCCAGGACAATTAGATTCAGTACCAGTATTTAATAGCAATAGTCCAGAATTGGTGTTAAAGGAAGGAATTTTACTTTCTACTTTTCCAGCAGCAGGAAAAAAAGTTACATCAGCCCATTTAAATTTTTCTTTCCGTGGCCAATTTGATATTTTTGCCCATCATGTGACTAAAACTGAATTACTAGAAAATCTACCTTCTCTTTATTTGGGTATAATTTTACATAACCCTGGTTCTCAACCAGTGACAGTAAATATATTACAAGGTGCTAGTTATTTAAGTCAACCAGATGCCCCATTTCAGGAATTACCATCTTTAGTTCCTAATGACTTAGGAACAGTGTTTGCAGGTCCTGGTAGTCGCGTTATGTCTGATATTTTGAGGGGTAGAAGACAGGATATTTTTCCCCCGCAAATTGTCATTCCCCCCGGACAAAGCCAAATGTTATTAAATTTACCCATTCCTGTCCAAGGGTTAATACCGCCTTTAAATGGTCGTTCTACATATCTGCGATTACGAAGTAATGGTAATATTTACGCTGCTAGTTTGGCGATGTTTGCTCGTAAAAATACTGATGGTACTGAACGCGCACCTAATTTATCAGAATGGCAAAATTTGTTAGATAATGGTGAATTATCTACTCCTAGAGATAAAGTCCCCACTCCCATTACAGCAAATAATAAACCGGGAATTTACGGGCGTGTGGCTGGAGTATCAAAGGGTTCTCAATGGCGGGCTTATGTAGTAGATCAATCTAAAAGTAAGTATTTAACTATTCCTCAACCTGGTACGGGGTTTTCCTACGGGTTAAGTACCTTACATGGAGGAACTTTAGGCACAAATCAAATTCAAACTGCACCCATGTTAGTCCGTTATCCTGATACGGCTTATTACGCTCATGGTAATTACGGTGTTCAGTATAGTCTCAAGTTGCCTTTATACAACAATACTCAAAATGAACAAAATGTAAGTGTGACAATTCAAACTCCTCTGAAAGAGAATGAGTTAAGTAAATCAGGAATCCGCTTTCTTGACCCACCTGCGCGTCAAGTCTTTTTTAGAGGAACGGTGCGCTTACGTTATCAAGAACAGGGAAAATGGAAAAATAAGTTTGTACATTTGGTTCAAAGGCGTGGTGAAATGGGAGAACCATTAGTAGTATTGAATATTAAACCAGAAAATACCTCTTTAGTACAATTAGACTTTCTTTATCCACCTGATGCTTCTCCACCACAGGTTTTAACGGTGTCAACTGAGATTAAATAGGGTTTTCAGGTAATTTTGCGATAAACGTAAGATAATAATGCAGAAATCGCATTAATAACTTAAATTTGTTGTCAAAATAACAGATTATTTTCTTATTTTCTTGTAAAATAGTATAGTCTGTCTTGACTTGAGTTCTTTATTGGGAGTACAAGTATGAATACAAGCAGAATAGAATTAGCTAAAGAAGCATTAAAAACGCATAAAGAGAATATGCGAAAAACTCTAGAACATCGCTTACAAGCAGCTATAAACAAGAACAATGAAAACCTATTGCGTCAGTTAGAAGCAGAAATGCGGGAACACAGTGAAAATTCTCAACCTTCTACTGTCAAAGTTGATTTTTTTAGTTTTAAACGGAACACAATGACTATTAACCATGCAAAAATGGAAAGATAGTAAATTAGCTATCGTTTTTGCTGCATTATGATAAATTAGGTCAACGCGGACATGAGTTATAATGGGTAATTAGTAATTACCCATTACTCATTAAGAATTACCCATGACTTATAGGGGTATACACTTGCATGAGATACAGTCATAAGTCCCCCCGCAGCACCCCCCTCAATCCCCCCGCAGCGGGGGGAGGAAAAGGATAAACTTTTGATATTGGAGGGGTTTGGGGTTCTTGTATTTCACTCAACCAATAACCGCTATGGTAGCAATTATCCAGCGTTCAAGATCTCATCATCTACGGAAAAATCAACTTCTAATTTATCTTGTCTGGTGATTAAATAATCATTTTCCCAAGAATCTTTTAAACCGGAAATTAAATCATATTGAGGTTGCCAATTTAATTCTATTTGTGCTTTATTTATTGATGTGAAGAAGTGCTGTACCCGCATAGGAAAGGATTTGCGTTTACCGAAATCAAACTTTTTAGGATCATAATGGACAATTTTAACATCATCGGCAGATTTACCAGCAGCCACAGCACAAGCGCGAGCTAAACCGTCAAAGGTAACAAAGCGATCGCCTGAAATATTATAAATCTGCCCAATCGCTTTTTCATTGCCAATTACTTGTATCATTGCTTGAGCTAAATCAAATACATGGCCTAGCTGAGTCAAGTGCATACCATTACCAGGGATAGGAATGGGACGATTATGAGCAATTCTATCAAAAAACCAACTTTCCAAAGGATTATAATTTTGAGGACCGTAGATATAGGTAGGACGAATAGAAGTAAAGGGGATTCCTAATTGTTGGAGGTAAGCTTCCGTTTCATGTTTACCTTTATGACGACTTTTAGGATCTACTGTATCCCCTTCCAAATGAGGCATTTGGTCAGATTTGAGGTACACCCCTGCTGAACTCATGTAAACAAAGTGTTTTACCCGTCCTTGATAGATTTCCGCGAGGGGTTGGGTATCTGCGAGTTCTCTGCCATTATTGTCAAAAACGACATCAAAAGTTTCTTGCGCTAACTTTTCTTGAAGTTGATTTGAGTCCGTGCGGTCGCCTATAATTTGTCCTACACCTTGAGGTATGGGATGATTACCACGATTAAACAAAACCACCTCATGTCCGGCTTTTAGTAATAATTGAGTCAAATACACACCAATAAACCGAGTTCCACCAATAACCAAAATTCGCATAATTTCCTAACTCCTTTAAATAACCAAAAGTGGCCGCGTCACCCTGATCTAAAACTTATCTTTGAGGTTATCAGGTTGTAGTGTCATTGTGGAATATCTTTTGCTAAGATTGTATCTTCTGTGAAATCAGAAGATTTTCCCACCGCTGAAGAAATGAGATGCATACAGCAGATTTCGTTCTTATGAGGTACAAATCATAATCATGAAACTCTTGTGGGGTGGGCATCTTGCCCGCCCAAACTGTACCTGATTACAACGGAAAATGCTGTAATATTCTGTTTGGTAACATTCTGAGTAAGTCCCAGGAAAAATCAGTAGTGTGGAATATCACCTGATAAAATTAGCCTAATTACTTCCTACCCATTCAATTTAGCTGTGTCTTTAGAATATGCTTTGGTTCATGAGTGGTTAACCCCTCAAGCTACAGGTGGTTCAGAATTAGTAGTCCAGGAAATATTAAATCATATTCATGCTGATTTGTATGCCCTAATTGATTTTGAGTCCAATAATCCCAAAAGTTATTTGTACAAACGTAAAATTGGCACAACGTTTTTACAAAAATTTCCCCAAGCGCGTCAAGGTGTGCAAAAATACTTACCTTTATTGCCTTTGGCTATTGAACAATTGGATTTACGAGAATATGAAGTTATATTATCTTCATCTCATGCTGTAGCTAAAGGAGTCTTAACCACGCCTAATCAACTGCATATCTGTTATTGCCATAGTCCTATGCGTTATGCTTGGGATTTAACCTTTGATTATCTCAAGCAAAGTAAATTAGGTCAAGGGGCTATAGGCTGGGTAACACGCTACATTTTACATCATTTGCGGCAATGGGACGTAATTAGTGCCAACCGGGTTGATTATTTCATTGCTAATTCCCAACATACGGCTAGAAGGATTTGGCGTTGTTATCGTCGGGAAGCAACCGTTATCTATCCACCAGTGAATATTGACGAATGTTTATTTTCTCCAGAGAAAGAGGATTTCTACTTGATAGTCTCTAGATTAGTGAGTTATAAACAAGTTTCCTTGATTATTCAGGCTTTTAATTACCTAAAAGAACCTTTGGTAGTTATTGGTACAGGACCAGAAATGGACAAGTTGCGAGAAATATCCCAACCACATATTCAAATTTTAGGATGGCAACCTGATCATATCGTCAAAAAATACATGGCACGTGCCAAGGCTTTTGTCTATGCAGCTTGCGAGGATTTTGGTATAGCCTTAGTTGAAGCCCAGGCTTGTGGAACACCAGTAATTGCTTATGGCGCTGGTGGTGCGCTAGAAACAGTTAGAGATATTCGCACTCATTCTGACACAGGAACTGGTATATTGTTCAAAATGCAAACAGTAGGAGCTTTAGTAGATGCTGTGGAAAAATTTGTAGATCATCGCCATTTGTATAATTATGAGTATATACAAAAACACGCTAATCAATTTTCTCGCCAGGTTTTTGCAGAACGTTATCTGGGTTTTGTTAATGAATGTCGTGAAAAAAGAGTTTACCTAAAGTAAACATCAACCTTTTTGTATTTGTTTTCTAGGAAGATAGCAAATTTTTTCCAAAAATCACTGCCTTTTAGCTTTAAGATTGAGATTATGTGTGGTGTGTGGATTATAAAGGAGTATGATGACTGCCCAGAGTTCACTCCTCTCCGATAAACGATACCCACGAAAGGGTAACAGCACATCTATGGCTGTTTTATCAAAACGTGGTCAAAAAGTTAAACAAATCAAGGTCAAATCCAGAGGTTTATCTTTTCAAGGTTTATACGGAGAGTTTTTAAAACGACTGTTTGATATAGTTTTTTCCCTGTCGGTCTTGATTTTGTTTTCTCCCATTTACATAATATTGGCCTTGTTGATAGCCCTAAGCTCAAAAGGTCCGGTTTTTTATGTTCAACAACGAGTAGGCAAAAATTACCGAACCTTTAATTGTATTAAGTTTCGCACTATGGTCAATAATGCCGACGAAATACTTATGGAACTGATGGCAATGTCACCTCAGCTGCGAGAGGAATTTGAAAGCAATTTTAAGCTGAAAACAGACCCAAGAATTACTAAAATTGGTCACTTTTTACGACTTACTAGCTTAGATGAGTTTCCCCAATTTTGGAATGTTCTCAAAGGAGACATGAGCGTAGTTGGTCCACGTCCTTTGGTAGAGGAAGAATTACCTAAGTATGGTGATTATATCGGTCATGTTTTAACAATTCGTCCCGGTATTACGGGTTTGTGGCAAGTATCTGGACGTAATGATATTCCTTATCCCCGACGGGTACAAATAGACCTCCACTATGTCAATTTTAGGAGCTTTTGGCTAGATTTGTGGATTATCTTGAAAACAGTTAATGTTGTGATTATGCCCAAAAATAAAGGGGCTTACTAAATAATTACACGGTTTGGCTGTGATGGGGCATGATCTTGCCCCAAAAAACTATTTTTTTTTTGATGATGAAATTATAAACTTTATTTATCCGCTACAATATATTGGCAATGATTCGACTAAAAAATATTGGGCATAATCATGATCCAACCAAAACGCGCTTTAATTACTGGTATTACAGGTCAAGATGGTTCTTATTTAACTGAGTTTTTGTTAGAAAAGGGTTATGAAGTCCATGGGATTATTCGCCGTACTTCTACTTTTAACACAGACCGCATTGATCATTTGTACGAAGATCCCCATACCCAGGGGGTACGGTTATTTCTACATTATGGCGACTTGACAGACGGGACAACATTGCGACGGATTTTAGAAGAAGTCCAACCTACGGAAATTTATAACTTAGGCGCTCAATCTCACGTTAGAGTTAGTTTTGATTCTCCAGAATATACAGTAGATGCTGTGGGAATGGGAACTTTACGATTATTAGAGGCTATCCGCGACTACCAACGCCGTACGGGGACTGAAGTTCGTTTCTATCAAGCTGGTTCTTCGGAAATGTATGGTCTGGTCCAAGCTGTCCCCCAAAGTGAAACCACGCCCTTTTATCCCCGCAGTCCTTACGCTTGTGCTAAGGTATACGCCCACTGGCAAACAGTGAATTACCGTGAATCTTACAATTTGTTTGCTTGTAATGGTATTCTTTTTAATCATGAGTCTCCCAGACGGGGTGAAACATTTGTTACTCGTAAAATAACTAGGGCTGTAGCCCGTATTGTGGCTGGTAAACAAAAAAATCTTTATATGGGCAATTTGGACTCCAAGAGAGATTGGGGTTATGCGAAAGATTACGTAAAAGCTATGTGGTTAATGTTACAACAAGAGCAACCTGATGATTATGTGGTGGCGACGGGTGAAACCCATTCAGTGCGGGAGTTTCTAGAGTTAGCCTTTGGTTATGTTAATCTAGATTGGCAGAATTACGTAGAGTTTGATCAACGTTATCTGCGTCCTGCGGAAGTAGATTTGTTAATCGGTGATCCAGCTAAAGCACAGCAAAAATTAGGTTGGCAACCTTCGGTAACATTCAAAGAATTGGTTGCACTAATGGTAGAAGCTGATTTACAAGCTTTAGGTTGTACTTCTCCCAATAGCAATGGTTCAAAATATGAAGATATTGCTACTATCCGTCAAGCATTAGGATCTTTACACTTTTAATTCGTATCAAGGATAACAAGATAGATGACAGCCTTAGAATTAGAAAATAAACGGATTCTTGTCACAGGTGGGGCGGGTTTTCTCGGTCGTCAAGTGATAAATCAACTTTGTGAAAATGGCGCTGATCGTGATAAAATTACCGTGACGCGATCGCAAGATTGTGATCTTCGTGTTTGGGAAAATTGCCAACGGGCAGTAGATCAGCAGGATATTATCATTCACTTAGCTGCCCATGTGGGAGGTATTGGTCTAAATCGGGAAAAACCCGGTGAGTTATTTTATGATAACTTGATCATGGGGACGCAGTTAATCCATGCAGCTTATCAACAGGGTACAGAAAAATTCGTTTGTGTAGGAACTATCTGCGCTTATCCTAAATTTACCCCTGTGCCATTTAAAGAAGATGACCTTTGGAATGGTTATCCAGAAGAAACTAACGCCCCCTATGGAGTGGCAAAAAAGGCTCTGTTGGTACAATTACAATCTTATCGTCAGCAGTACGGCTTTAATGGTATTTACCTTTTACCAGTGAACTTGTACGGACCAGAAGATAATTTTGACCCTAGAAGTTCTCATGTTATTCCTGCTTTAATTCGTAAAGTGCAAGAAGCACAAGCAAGGGGAGAAAAACAACTTCCTGTTTGGGGTGACGGTTCTCCTACTCGTGAATTTTTGTATTCTACCGATGCAGCACGAGGTATAGTTATGGGAACTCAGTTCTATAATGATGCTGAACCCGTTAATTTAGGCACTGGTTATGAAATCTCTATTAAAGACCTAATTACCTTAATTTGTGAATTAATGGAGTATGATGGGGAAATTGTCTGGGAAACCGATAAACCCAATGGCCAACCCCGTCGTTGTTTGGATACACAAAGGGCAAAACAGGCTTTTGGTTTCACCGCTCAGGTAGAATTTAGAGAAGGGTTGAAAAATACTATTGAGTGGTGGCGCAAAAACGCTGTGTAATAAAATAGCCCGGCGAATAAATTCGCGGCTACACAAACAAAGTCTGCCTTCGCGGACTAAAAAAATCAAAATTTCTCTCGTTTCTCTCGTTCCTTGTCTCTGACTGGGAATGCTTTCCCAGAATCTTCGACTCTAGTATACTCACAAAAGCAGAACCTTCTGAATTCATTACCATTCAGAGTATGGTAACGAGGAAAATCTAAAATCTAAAATCTAAAATCTAAAATCTAAAATTGTCTCAGCTAAATAAAAAAGAACTGCGGCGGACTTTACTCCAAAAACGTCAGTCAATGACATTATTAGAATGGAGAGAAAAAAGCGATCGCCTCACCACCAATATCCAAAACTCAGTTATATTTAATCAAGCAAATACAATTCTGGCTTTTTTTAGCTTTCGTCAAGAACCTGATCTGAGTTTGTTGTATACCAACACTAACAAACGTTGGGGTTTTCCCCGTTGTGTTGATAAGTCTCTAGTTTGGCATTTTTGGCAACCTAATGACACAATTAATATTGGTGCTTATGGTATTACAGAACCTCACCATGAAGCACCGATAATAGAGATTGAAGAAGTAGATTTAATTCTTGTTCCCTGCGTGGGTTGTGATGTCCAAGGATACCGTCTAGGTTATGGTGGTGGATATTATGACCGTTTATTAAATTCTCCAGGTTGGGATAAGAAATTAACTATGGGAGTGGTTTTTGATTTTGCTTATGTCTCTCAATTACCGGTTGATAGTTGGGATAAACCTTTAGAAAAGGTGATTACAGAAAATAGATTACAGCAGTTTTCGGCGATTTAAACCAGACTTTGATTACCTTCTTCTTTTGCGCCTTCCCTACTTTGCGCCTACCCTTCGGGATCTCTAAGAGAGATTGCGCGAAACAAAACCGTCTAAGCAATTATTAAATAATTTAAAGGTGGGAAAATTACAATAATTCTTGATTTTATTAAATCGGAAATTTTTGATAAGATGAAAATATGATATTGTTGGCGGTTTGAATTTACAATTCTATTCAATTTATAATTATGCGGATGAATTACATTTACAAAACTTTCGAGGTTTGCGCGACGGTTAGCAATTTTAAATCCTAGTATTACCGATCCTTCTGAACTATTACAAAAAGGAACAGGAATAATATCAATTGATGAAATAGATTTACATTTACATCCTCAATGGCAAAGAATTGTAATTCCTAGTTTTAGAAGAACATTTCCCAACTGTCAATTTATTGTTACTACTCATTCTCCTCAAGTTTTGAGTGAAGTAAACAGAGAAAACGTATTTATTTTAGAAGATTCAGAAATTGTAGAAACACCCCATACTTTTGGTAGAGACAGTAACTCAATTCTTTCTGAGGTTATGGGTGTGGAAAAAAGACCTGTGAAAATGCAGGAAAGAATAGACAAATGTTTTGAAATGATAGATAATGATAACTTAGAAGAAGCCAAACTAGAACTGCAAAAGTTATCTGAATCATTGGGAAATAACGATCCAGATATGATTCAAGCTTATACACTTATTGACTTTTTAAACAGGGTAGAATGAAACGCATTATCAAAGGTTCAGAACCTCCATGTCTTTTACAATATCGTCAGACACAGGACGCAAATTATGACGGATATCATCCCAAAGAACAAAGATTAAATATACCTTAATCCGTAATCCATAGTTGTAATATTAATTAGTATCTATCATTCCCACCCCGATTATTCCCCTTATCCCCCCATACCCTGAAAATGAGATACAATATATTCTTGCTCAGAATACCCTGATATGATATTATCCCTACAAAATGGCCAAGCTGGTGAACTGCAAAGCTGAATTTTTGATGACAATCACCGGTTTCCACCCTAGACAATTAAAGTGATCAACTTAGTAATTTTAAGTTAAGATTAATACTCCGCGCTGATTCCTACAACTGTTATGCTAAATCCCAATCTGGATGAGATCCAGTTGACAAAAGACGACTACGAACGCTATTCCCGCCACTTAATTTTACCAGAGGTGGGCATGGAAGGGCAAAAACGCCTCAAAGCTGCCAGTGTATTATGTATCGGTACTGGTGGACTGGGTTCACCACTACTGTTATATCTTGCAGCAGCGGGTATCGGTAGAATTGGTATTGTTGATTTTGATGTGGTTGATACCTCTAACCTCCAACGTCAAGTTATTCACGGGACTTCTTGGGTCGGTAAACCCAAAATCGAATCAGCAAAAAACCGCATTCATGAAATTAACCCCCATTGTCAGGTTGATTTATATGAAACTCGTCTCAGTTCAGAAAATGCTCTCGATATTATTCGTCCTTACGATATCGTTGTTGATGGAACTGATAATTTCCCGACTCGCTATCTGGTTAACGACGCTTGTGTTTTATTAGATAAACCTAACGTTTACGGTTCTATTTTCCGTTTTGAAGGACAAGCAACTGTCTTTAATTATGAAGGTGGTCCCAATTATCGTGATTTATACCCCGAACCACCACCACCAGGAATGGTTCCTTCTTGTGCTGAGGGCGGTGTTCTGGGAATTTTACCAGGAATGATTGGCGTTATCCAAGCTACGGAAACAGTGAAAATTATTCTGGGTAATGGTACTACTCTGAGTGGTAGACTGGTGCTTTACAACGCTTTGGATATGAAATTCCGGGAGTTGAAATTGCGTCCTAATCCTATTCGTCCGGTTATTAACAAGCTGATAGATTACGAACAATTTTGTGGTATTCCCCAAGCCAAGGCTGAAGAAGCGAAGCAGCAAATGGAAATTCAAGAAATGACGGTGAAGGAGTTAAAGGCGTTATTAGATAGTGGCGCTCAGGACTTTGTACTACTAGATGTGCGTAATCCCAATGAGTATGAAATTGCTCAAATTCCCGGTTCTGTGTTAGTTCCTTTACCAGAAATTGAAAATGGTGATGGTGTGGCTAAGGTACGGGAGTTACTCAACGGACACCGCCTAATTGCTCATTGTAAAATGGGTGGTCGTTCGGCGAAAGCCTTGGCTATTCTTAAAGAAGCTGGAATTACTGGTACAAATGTCAAGGGTGGAATTAATGCTTGGAGTCAAGAAGTAGATACTTCTGTGCCTCAGTATTAATACTTTTGTACGGGATTGTTGATATTTAGATATATTACCATAACCATCCTAAACTCGATGTGAATAATCAAATACCCGATCTCTCAAAATCGGGTATCTTACTTTTTTTGTCTCCAGATTATCGTTCAAAAATTCTATGTCTCAGAATATTCATCTTTGTGTCTTGAGTGGGAGACAAATTCATACTTTAATGTACGTATTTCGTATATTTAATTGATACAAAAAAATCTTTAAAAAATACCAAAATTGTACATTACTTATCATCTTTAAAAAAGAGTAAAATGTCTTTGCATAAACTTGATGAAAAATTTAGTTAAAGCAGTTTCCAGGTGAGAACATAGACTGTATCCATGATCCGAGTCGTAGCATCATCAAATTCAGACACCACATATACTTTCAACCTTGTTGCTACAAGTGACAGGAAATTGAGAGTAGACTCCCTCGCAAAAACACCAGTTAACTAGCATCTATCGCCACAGCAAATTGCCAAAACAATAATATACTGCATTATGGATACGCTTTCCACGACCAATTCCAAGATTTTGATTGTAGATGACGATTCCAGTGTCCGCAACCTCATTCAGCGTTTTTTGAGTCGCAACTATCAAATAGAATCAGCAGCGGATGGTAAAGCTGCCCTTGTCTTATTTGAGCAATTAAATCCTGCTTTAGTGATTTTAGACTGGAATTTGCCAGATGCAAATGGCTATAAACTTTGTCAAGAAATGCAAAGCCGTACTAATGTTTTAGTCATGATGCTCACCAGTCGCAATGATGAAGCTGATAAAATTAAAGTTCTGGCCGCTGGTGCAGATGATTTTTTGACCAAACCATTTAGTCTAGCAGAGGTAGAAGTCAGGGTAGAAGCCTTATTAAGACGAGTCCGCTATATTCAACCAAGTCCGTCACAACGTCTGACTTTTAACCAGTTAGCTATTAACTCAGAAGCGCGAGAGGTGACACTCAATGACAAACCTTTGGCTTTAACTGCTTTAGAGTTCAATATCTTACATTTTCTGGCTACCCATCCGGGACAAGCATGGAGTCGTACCCAATTGATCCAAAAGATTTGGGGTTGTGATTATGTGGGAGATGGCCGCGTTGTGGATGTGCATATCGGTCAACTACGCAAGAAAATGGAAGCTGATTCTAGTATGCCGGAGTTTATTAAAACGGTGCGGGGTTATGGTTATAAATTTGACCCACCCGAAAATAGAAAAGCTTAAACTTTGGAAAATATAGCTGTAGCCAGATTAATTAGGACGCTGCTTGATCGGAAACGATTTCCATTACCTCACGTAAATTGTGTGATGCGGCTAAAAGCTTGCAAACCCTACTTTTCAAAGTAGCCCAATACTTTTCAATCCGATTGAGATTGGGTAAATAAGGAGGTAGGTAAACTAACTCACGTAGTTGGCATTTTTTGAATGTAGAGATATTCCATGGAACATCTCTACAACCATTGAATTTAAGATAGCAATATAGGTTTAAACTGGAGTTAAAAATAGGTCAGCTTCCGCCTGTCTTCTCCGTTTTAAACCAGCTTCTACATTAGTGCCAGGATTTCTGTATTTTAGAAAAGTTTCTTCAATTTCATCCCATTTTTTGTCTCTCAAAACTCTAGTCATACTTTGGAAACTGGAATTACCATAAAAGTTAGCGCCCAAGTTATAACCAAAGCTTAATAAAGCGCCTTGTTGATTGGCGTTTAACTCATTCCAAACAGGAATTTTTTGCAAAGGTGGTAGATAATTATTTTCTAATTGCATCATTAATAAATCATCTGCTTCTTGTTGAGTAATGCGTTCACCTAATTTCCAATTACTACCATCTCTTTTTTTTGTAGAACCCCAACCAATGGTGATAGGTAAATTACCAGTGCGGGGATCTGGATAAGCTTCTAAATAACAACCTTCAAATTTTTTAATCAGTGGAATTGCTGGAAGTGGTAGTTTTCCGGTTACACCACCAAAACCCTTTGTTTGAGGAATTGGGGGTGGTACTGGATTTGGTGCTACTGGATTTGTTGTTAATTGGTCGAGAGCATTATTTAAGGCATTCTGGGTATTTTTTCCGACTATTCCATCTGCTTCAAGCCCATTTTGACTCTGAAACTGTTTGACAGCCTTGAGAGTATTGTTGCCAAAATCACCATCTATTGTCCCTGGATCTAAATTGAGTGCTGTTAATATTTCCTGTAGTTGTTGAACTTTTGCGCCATTTGCGCCTTGTTTGAGGATTTCACCACTGTTGAGATTTAATTTACTAGGCATAACGGTATCCTGGCAACTTTAGTTTGACTGGTTTCGTAATTGCAAGCAGAGATTAACTGAAAATGAGACTTTACTTAGTTGATTGTACAGTGTGACTATGTGATCTGACAATGATTTTTACAAAAAAATACATAAATTATCAAAATTATAAAAGTATATAAATTGGCGGGAATATGATCATAAATCATGATACGTTGTGATCAACGAGAAATTACTAATTTAAAATCCCCTCCAAATATATGCCTTGGTTTGTCAAAATTGAAACTGGTAAGGTTGATAAGGCAACCTTTGACAAATATGTACCCGCCCATAAAGCCTACGTAGAACAATTAATTGCTAAAGGACACAAAGCCAAAACAGGTTATTGGGCGCAAAAAGGTGGTGGTATGATGTTATTTGAGGCTGAGTCAATGGATGAAGCACAGGCAATAGTAACCGCCGACCCCTTGATACAGAACGATTGTGTCAATTATCAACTATTTCAATGGCAAATTGTTTTGGAATAATATACAAATTCTGAATTTTCGTGTTATGATGATTAAAGACCTGGACCTATGCAACTTCAACGCCCAAACCTTGTCAGGACCGGAAGGTAGCAGCAATACGGGATGCTTGTGGTAGGCGTAGTCTCCGGGTCGCCTTACTTGTAGGAGCTTTCAGCAGCAATGCCTGGTTTTGGAGATATTATACAAAAAGCTTTTTATCTCGGTGTTGGGTTAGCCTCCTACGCCAGTGAGAAAGCTGGGGGAAAATTAGCCGAACTGCGATCGCAAGTCCAAAAATTAGCAGATGAAATGGTCGCCAAAGGCGAGATGAACACAGAAGAAGCTCGCCGCTTCGTCGAGGATATGATGAAGCAAGCTCAACAGCAGCCAGGATCTGGAGAAAGGTCTGAAAAAACACCTGCTTCTGAACCTCGTCGCATAGATATCCTAGAGGATGACGAAGAAGCAACTGGGAAAGAGGCGAAAAAAGAAAATAAAGATCATAACAGAGATCATGGCGATAATGTAAATCAGCTGCGGGAGCAAGTGCGAGAACTACAGGAAGAGTTAAAAAGGCTGCAAAGAGAACCGTAAAAAACAATTTTTTACCTTGGGTCGGGTATCAGTCACAGTCAATTACACAGTCAATTATAAAAAAATCACAGAATATCCAAAGTGGTTTAAAATGTAATTACTTACCGTGGACTCTAGCAATTCCAGCCTGATGGCGTTAAGCTTCATGTTTTTAGCCAGTAAGGGCTTTAAGTTTATGGAACAGTGGCAAAAAGACTTAATAGACATGATCGAAACCGTGGCTGATGAAGTAGAGCAGTTCTTCCTGGGAATGAATGACATGGTAGATGGTTTTGTTGAGTTCGCAAAAGAAATTACTGAAGAAGTACAAAGCACTTATTTAGCTGATGCTGATAATTTCGCTAGGTTGCGGGAACAATTTTTACAAGAGTTAGCCGAACCAATTATGGAAATTTACTGGGAACTAGAAGACATCACCGAAGATGTAGATCCGGGTTTTCCATATAAAGTAGAAGCGACAAGAGAAAAAAATGTGGCTTGTATTGGTTGTAGTCACTATCACGGACAGGTTTATGGTGGTAACTTGTTAGTTTGTGCTATGCACCCCCATGGTTGGGATGATCAAAATTGTCCAGACTGGGAAAAGGAAATTGAGTAATTAAGCTATCAATCTGGGGAGAAATGTTAAAAACTGTTAAGTTAATAATTGTGAATCTCTACATTTCTTTTTACTAACACAATGAGTAACTTTGCACCTGAAACCCTACCCCCAGTCATTCCAGAAATGAAATATGGTGAACGGGAAATTGCGGAAGGGAAACTAATTACCTTTCCTAACCCCCGCATCGGAAGGCGCTATGATATTAATATTACCTTACCGGAATTTACTTGTAAATGTCCGTTTTCCGGATATCCTGACTTTGCGACCATTTATATTAGTTACATTCCAGATCAACGGGTAGTAGAGTTGAAAGCGCTCAAACTTTATATTAACAGTTACCGCGATCGCTATATCTCCCATGAAGAAACAGCCAATCAAATTTTAGATGATTTTGTCGCGGCGTGTGATCCTTTAGAAATGACTGTAAAAACCGATTTTACTCCCCGTGGAAATGTACATACAGTGGTTGAAGTTAAACATCAGAAAAGTGTTTAAATAAAGAAGCAGAGACGTTCCATGAAACGTCTCTACAAGGATGATGAAAAACAGATACAGCATATTACCATCAGGGTGAAGTACACTTTTAGCAGGTAAGATACCCGCACCACAAGATTTTTGTTTTTATCATTAATATCTGTACCTCATCACATCGGAAACTGCTGTATCTAATTGATTATTAACTAACTAGAGTATTACTATTACGTAAATAACCATTTTGTTGCGCTAATTTTTCTGCAATTAGTTTTTGATAAACCACTTCATAACCATCAGTCATTTTTTGAACACTAAAATTTTTTTCCACATATTGACGACAAGCGTAACGATTTAAATCAGCTACCCTGTCAAGAGAATTAATACATTCCTCGACATTATTACAAAGGAAACCGGTTTCCCCGTTCACAATAACTTCCCGTGTTGAACCCAGTCGCATAGCAATTACAGGTGTTCCTGATGCCATTGATTCTACCATAACTAAACCAAAAGGTTCTCGCCAAGTAATGGGAAACAAAGTCGCATAAGCACCACCCATGAGGGCATTTTTTTGGATATGATTAGCTTCACCTAAATATTCAATTTGCTTACCATCAATATGTGGTTTAATTTGCTGTTCAAAATACTCTAAATCTACCACATCTACCTTACCTGCTATTTTTAACCTCCAACCAGTTTTTTGAGCAATTTCAATTGCTAAATGGGGTCCTTTTTCGGGAGACATTCTTCCTAAAAAAGCTAAATAAGGTGGTTGTGTTGGTTGAGGATAAAATTCATAACTACTAACATCAATGCCATTATAAACAGTGTCTACATAGTTTAAGCCTAATCTGGGTTCTTGCTGAGAATTAGAAATACTAACATAAGGCTGTTTTTTGCTATATTTAAAAATTTTTTCGTTATCTGGAGTAAAAATTCCATGTAAAGTGTGAACTGTAGGAGTTTTGACTAAATTTGCATAAACTAGTGATCCTAGTCCTACATGAGAGTGAATAATATCAAAATTTTCTGCTTGTTCATAAACTAAACCTAACAGTAACATTTCATAAATACCAGGTTCTTTAATAGTAGAATCTAGCCTTAAAGCGCGGGGATGAACTGATACTAACTTGGCTAAAGTTAAAGAATCTCCTGATGCAAATAAAGTCACTTCATGACCCCGACGGACTAATTCATCAGTTAATAAACTTACTACCAATTCTATACCACCATAAGCTGGTGGTGGTACTCTTTCCCACAGTGGAGAAACCTGAGCAATTTTCATGATCAATCTCCTAAAATATCAGATTTCTACTTCTAGTTAGTTGATGAATAAATGAAATAACTAACAGAGAAATAGCCAAAAATAAAAAAACCATCCTTATTTATAATTACTATTAGATCTTATGTTTTATATTTGATATTTTTTGTCTATCTGAGGTAATGTAAATGTCTGATACTTGAGGAATAAATTAGACATAATACACATATAGGAATCCGGTTTGATTCTGTGAATTTACTTGTGTAGTCAGGGAACTCTTAACAGGGAACAGGAAAGACAGAATTGATACCTAGACCAGGAAAAAAGATGATTAATTGTCTTAATTGTCTACTTTCTTTCTCATTGAACCATATTGTCATATAATATGATAGGCAAATATTGGGTATATTAGGTGACATGAATATATACAAACAAAGAAATAAACCGCGTGTTTCATGGCCAGCAGTGTTTGCGCTGGTGGTATTTGTGTTTATGTACTTACCTATTCTGGTACTGGCTTTTTATAGTTTTAATCACTCACCTTACAGCGCTAAATGGCAAGGATTTACCTTAGAATGGTACGGTAAATTATTTAGTGATGAACGGATTTTGTCGGGTTTATATAATAGTTTATTGGTGGGTTTTTGTGCTGTGGGAGTTTCCGCAATTTTGGGAACATTAATGGCTGTGGGGTTAGCACGTTATAACTTTCCTGGCAAAAGATTATATCAGGGAATTGCTTATTTACCCTTATTAATTCCTGATATTGCGATCGCTGTTTCGACTCTAGTATGTTTATCAGCTTTTGCCATTCCTTTGAGTATCTGGACTATTATTGCTGCCCATATTGTATTCTGTTTAGCCTATATTGGATTAGTAGTTTCTTCACGGATGAATAATATCAACCCTCATTTAGAAGAAGCGGCTTTAGATTTAGGTGCAACACCAATACAAGCCTTTATTTTAGTTTTATTACCGCAATTAATGCCAGCAATTATTTCTGGGTGTTTATTGGCTTTTGTGTTGAGTTTAGATGATTTTTTAATTGCTAGTTTTACGGCTGGGAGTGGTGCTAATACTTTACCAATGGAAATTTTTAGCCGCATTAGAACAGGAGTCAAACCGGATATCAATTCTTTAAGTGTGATGTTAATTTCTACGACTGGGATTGTGGCTTTGATAGGGGAATTAATTAGAACTGCTGGGGAAAAGAGAGAATAGTACCGCTTCGCGGAAGTCAAAAATCAAAATTCAAAATTCAAAATTCAAAAATAATATGGAGTAAGGTTATAATTTGGTTGTGATATTTTTTCAAAGCTTGAAAATTGCTAATTAAACTGGGAGTAAATCTGAAAGATGTCTAATACCCTATATGACAACGATTTGCAATTATGGATTGAGCAAACAATTCAACAATTAGAAAATCATGAATTTGAGTCGCTGGATATTGAGCATTTGATTGAGGAGTTAGTTGATTTGGGTAAATCAGAGAAAAATACACTCACAAGCAATCTCAAAATTTTATTAGCTCATTTACTCAAATTAAAGATTCAGCATGACGCACCCGATTCAATGAAGGGAAGTTGGTACAGTTCAATCGTGGAACATCGTCAACGAGTTCTCGATAATTTAGCTGATACTCCTTCACTTAAAAGTTTTCTGACTGAGGCTTTAGAAAAAGCATATCCTGATGCTCGTAAACTGGCAATTAAAGAAGGTAAATTTGCTAAATTTGGGGTTCGTGTACCAGCAGAAAGTGACTATCCTCTCACCTTACCTTTTTCGATTGAGCAAATTTTAGATGAAGATTTTTATGGGTTATAGGGTTGTTGTGTCTGTTTGATGGTGTTTGATAATTTATGATCACAAAACCTTTATGGGGTAAGGATTATAAACGATTATGCCCATATTTTCATGGATTATATTTTTACTGTAAATTCTTCCAAAGCCTGAAAACTGCCTACTTCCCAACTCCTTTTGATCACATTAGGGATAATCTGAGTAATAGCTATATCTTCAAAATAAGGACTTTGATCAGATTTGATATATTTACCATTTTTCAACAAATAAATAGCCAATTTACCACTATCATATATCCATAATTCTGGAACTCCAATAGCTTCATAAGCATCCAGAGTAGTTTTTGATGTCACATCAATTTCTATAGCTAAATCTGGTGGTAGATAATCAGGTTGTAACCGACGTAAACCAATCATTTGTTGATAATTTTGAATATAAAAACAAGCATCTGGTTCAATTCCTGCTATACCTTGTTTTTTGAAAGTTGTTGAACCAAAAGGTTGGTATTTAATCCCTTTAGATTTCAACAATATTTTGACAATATCAGAAATTAGATCTTTGGAAATTTCATGTTCAGGTAAAGAAACCATAATTTCTAAATTACCTTGATTATAGGCAATTCGTGAAGCTCTTTTTTCTCCCAGTTCTTGTAAAATCGCCTCAAATTCTTCCCAGCTAACATCTGGAATAGTAACTGTACTACCGGGTGTTAATTGTATCTGACTAACGGCTTTGAAAACAGGAATAGCTACACTCATAGCATTTATTATTATTATTATTATTATTGATTCATTAAGTTTAACAAAATTAGAGGATGTTTTAAAAGTCTAAGGGCGATTAGAAATCACATCTACACAGACAAAACCTGCCTACGCAGGTTTCAAATCCTTAATTTTTCGTTAGTCCAC
>OMJF01000213.1 GCA_900299285.1 Anabaena sp. 54
ATAACTAAAAAATTGCGATCGCAGCAAGAAACAGAAGCATTGCAACCTCAACAAGAACAACAAATAACTAAAAAATTGCGATCGCAGCAAGAAACAGAAAAAAATCAATCTGGTTATGAATTAAAAACCTTTAAGTTTGAAACGGCCGAGATAATTTTCAAAAATCAATTACTTGGTCTTGTAAGAAAACCAGAAATTAAATATATTCCTACAAGTGGAAAGTATTTTACTGAAGACTTAGGAAATGGTGTATCTTTAGAAATGGTACATATTCCGGGAGGAACTTTCATAATGGGTTCTCCAGAAAACGAAGAAGGTTACGACAAATCTCAAAGTCCACAACATCAAGTTACAGTTCCTGCGTTTTTTATGAGTAAATATCCAATTACTCAAAAACAATGGCGAGTTGTAGCAGCTTTACCCAAAATTAACATTAATTTAGAACTTGAACCATCATACTTTCAAGGTGATGATTTACCCGTTGAGGGTGTATCATGGTATGATACCCAAGAATTTTGTGCCAGACTCTCTCAAAAAACAAATAAAGCTTATCGCTTACCTAGTGAAGCAGAATGGGAATATGCTTGTCGTGGAGGAACAACCACAGCATTCTATTTTGGTAAAACAATTTCCCCAGAATTAGCCAATTATGATAGTAAATATCAGGGAAAAACTACAGAAGTAGGAAAATTTCCCGCAAACCCTTTCGGTTTACATGATATGTGTGGTAATGTATGGGAATGGTGCGAAGATGGGTGGCATGAAGATTATATAAATGCTCCTGGTGATGGTAGTGTGTGGCTAAATAATAGCAATAATAGACGAGTGCTGCGTGGAGGATCTTGGTTCATTCCTTCTGAAAATTGCCGTTCCTCTTTTCGTTTTTATGCAGATGCTGGTTTCTTTGGTTGCAACCTCTTCAGTTTTCGTGTTCTGTGTGGTGAATAATGAAAATATTTGCACTAATACCCAAAAATTTTAACCTCAGCAAGAAACTAACTACCCTAATGGTTGCGGTTTTTATGGGAGGGATTATTTTTAGCGGTGTGGTTTATTATGATATTCTGCATCGAAATGCTGAGAATGAAGTAAATACACAAGCTAATTTACTAATTTCGACTATGGACGCTATTCGGAAATATAACGCAGATAGAGTGACTCCTTTATTAGAAAAGCAATCAGAAGAGAAAATGTTAATAGAAGCTCTTCCTTCTGTTGCTGCTGCTAAAGTATTTGATACTTTTACTAATGCTTATAGGGATAAGTATGGTGAATATAGTTACAGAAATGCGATGATTAACCCAACAAATATCAAGGATAAAGCTACAGAAGATGAGATAAAGATTATCGAGAAATTAAGTCAACAATATAAACCAGGAGGGAAAAATATATCTGAAGGTTATCTCACAATGAATGGAGAAAATAATCGTTATTTTTATACAGCCCGTCCTATCATAATTGAAAAGACTCAAACTAGTTGCTTGAGTTGTCATACCAGTTTGGAAAAATCTCCTAAATCATTACAGGCTTTATATCAACAAGGTGTATATACTGATAATAACGGATTTGGCTGGGAATTGGATAAAGTTATCGGCACTAAAATTATTTACGTCCCTGCTGATAAAGTTGATAAAATTGCCAAGCAAAATTTTCTGATTATTCTAGGAACTTTTATGGCGATTTTTGCTATATCCATATCGTTAGTCAACCTCTGGCTGAAACAACATATTGTTAGACCTCTTAATCAAATCACTCAAGTTGCAGAGTCCGTAAGTTTAGGCGACATGGATGCTAATTTTGAGAATGAATCTAAGGATGAAATAGGTCGTTTAGCGGACGCATTTAGGCGTGTAAAAACGACCTTAGAAATTGCCATAAAAAGGCCGCGTTCCTGAATTGAGATAAGCTGTTGTGCATATAATTTGTATAAATGAGACAGGTAAGATGCCTGTGCCACAAGAGTTCAGAAATTTATAATTATACAATTTAGCTGCATAACAGCTTATCAACTTCGCTGAAATTAATTTCCAAAACTCCTTCTCTCTGCGCCTGGAGCGCCTCTGCGTGAGAAAAAAATATATCTAGATTATGCCACAATAGCGAAACTAGATAAAAGCATTAGGAGTTTTAATTGTGGAGTCCCCCCAAAAAACATTATACGACCCAGCCGCAATTGAGGAAAAATGGCAAAAAACATGGTTAGAACTTGGCTTAGATAAAACACCTCAAGATAAAAGCAAGCCTAAATTCTACGCGCTTTCCATGTTCCCTTATCCCTCCGGTAGCTTGCACATGGGTCACGTCCGCAACTACACTATTACAGACGTAATTGCCCGATTAAAAAAAATGCAAGGGTATAGAGTATTACATCCAATGGGTTGGGATGCCTTTGGCTTACCCGCCGAAAATGCCGCCATTGATCGGGGTGTACCTCCTGCAAAATGGACATATAAAAATATAGACCAGATGAAACAACAATTACAACGTCTGGGTTTATCCTTAGATTGGGATGCAGAATTGGCTACCTGTTCTCCTGATTATTATAAATGGACACAGTGGATTTTTCTACAATTTTTAGAAGCTGGTTTAGCTTATCAAAGAGAGGCCGCAGTTAATTGGGACCCCATTGATCAAACCGTACTAGCTAACGAACAGGTAGACAGTGAAGGACGTTCTTGGCGTAGCGGTGCAATAGTAGAACGTAAATTATTGCGTCAGTGGTTTTTAAAAATTACCGACTACGCCGAAGAATTATTAAATGATTTAGATAAACTCACAGGTTGGCCAGAACGAGTTAAATTAATGCAAGCCAACTGGATAGGAAAATCCACCGGTGCATATTTAGAATTTCCCATAGTCGGCTTAGATGAAAAAATCGCCGTTTATACCACCCGTCCCGACACCGTTTATGGCGTGAGTTACGTCGTTTTAGCCCCGGAACACCCCTTAACTCAAGTGGTGACAACTTCAGACCAAAAAGCGGCTGTAGAGGCTTTTATCAAGGAAGTCAGCAACCAAAGTGAGTTAGAACGGACTGCGGAAGATAAACCTAAACGGGGTATTCCCACCGGTGGTCAAGTTATTAACCCCTTCACTGGGAAAGAAGTACCGATTTGGATTGCAGATTATGTACTCTATGAATATGGTACAGGGGCGGTAATGGGTGTACCAGCCCATGATGTCCGAGATTTCAAATTTGCAAAGGAACAGAATTTAGGGATTAAAGTGGTAATTGTTCCCGAAATTGGCGCGGATGAAAATTTAAAATCTGCCTATACAGAACCGGGAATTTTAGTTAATTCCGGTGACTTTAATGCCATAAATTCAATAGATGCAAAAAAAGCCATTACTGAATTTGCCCAAAAACAAGGTTTTGGTAAAGAAAGAGTACAATATCGCTTGCGAGATTGGTTAATTTCTCGTCAACGTTATTGGGGCGCACCTATCCCTGTGATTCATTGTCCTGAGTGTGGAATTGTCCCCGTACCAGAAAAAGATTTACCTGTCCAATTACCAGAAGAAATTGCATTAAATGGCCGTGGTGGTTCACCTTTAGCACAGTTAGAAAGTTGGGTAAATGTGCCTTGTCCAAGTTGCGGTACTCCTGCGAAACGGGAAACTGATACAATGGATACTTTTATTGATTCTTCTTGGTATTTCCTACGTTATTCTGATGCGAAGAATGAGGAAAAGATTTTTGATTCTGGTAAAGTAAATGATTGGATGCCAGTAGATCAATATGTGGGCGGTATTGAACACGCAATTTTACATTTATTGTATTCTCGTTTCTTTACCAAGGTGTTAAGAGATAGAGGTTTGTTGAATTTTGATGAACCATTTCAAAAGTTATTAACTCAGGGCATGGTACAGGGTTTAACCTACATGAACCCGAAAAAAAGCGGTAAAGATAAATGGATTCCTTCAAATTTAGTTGATGCTAATAATCCTGTAGATCCCCAAACCGGAGAACCTTTACAAAAGCTATATGCTACCATGTCCAAATCAAAAGGTAATGGCGTTGCCCCAGAAGATGTGATTAATAAATATGGCATTGATACGGCGCGAATGTTCATTTTATTTAAAGCACCTCCAGAGAAAGATCTAGAATGGGATGAAGCTGATGTTGAGGGACAATTTAGATTTTTAAATCGCGTTTGGCGGTTGGTGACAGATTACGTTGTGGTGGGAGTTTGTCAGCAGAAAGTTGAAGTTGATAAGTTAAGTAAAGAAGAAAAAGATGTTAGGAGAGCGATTCATTTAGCAATTCAAGCAATTACGGAAGATGTGCAGGAAGAATATCAGTTTAATACTGCTATTTCCGAGTTGATGAAGTTAAGTAATGCGTTGACTGATGCTAATGTGAAAAATTCACCAATTTATGCAGAAGGTATTCAAACTTTGGTGATTATGTTAGCGCCTTTCGCGCCCCATATTGCTGATGAATTATGGCATTTGTTGGGGAATAAGGGAACGGTACATACACAAGTTTGGCCGAGTTTTGATCCTGCGGCGTTAATAGCTGACGAGATTACTTTGGTAATTCAAATTATGGGTAAAACTCGCGGTTCTATTCAAGTTCCTGCAAAAGCTGATAAAGCGGAGTTGGAGAAGTATGCGCGGGAGTCTGAGGTGGCGAAGCGTTATATTGAAGGGAAGGAAATTAAAAAGGCGATCGTTGTTCCTGGTAAGTTGGTGAATTTCGTTTTGGGTTAGGTTTTCTCACGCAGAGACGCAGAGGCGCGGAGAGTTTTTTGAGGTGGGTTGGCGAAAGTTTAACCCACCTTTTATTTTTTTTAAAATTGTTGAAATGGGTTATGGTATAATTTGGCTGTAAATTTACACTACTCTCAAAATAGAGTTACTTTATGACAAGTTTAGAAAAATTACAACTTTTTAATGAAAAAGCTGAAACATTAAGACAATATAAAAGATTTATGGAATCAATCAAGTTCATGGTAATAAAATTTATGAGAGAGATTCAGATATACAGGTTATTAGTAATGCTGCGGCTGCATTAATGATAATTTTACAAGCTTATATTAATGTATAGTTGTAGGTTGGGTTAAACGAAGTGCAACCCAACACAGCTAATCAAGCAAGCTACCACAATAAAGCTTTCAATGATTATTAACTGGGTTCTCCGTAAAAGTACCAAATAACTTTACAGCACTTTGCTCAACTATCTGGTACAAAGCGAAATCCTATAACCCTTGTTCCATAGACCTTTTGGCTATTGAGGTGTGGTACTTTAAAAAGAAAAG
>OMJF01000214.1 GCA_900299285.1 Anabaena sp. 54
CCCTGGGCGAATCGGATAAAATAGTCACAATTCTTACCCAGGAATTTGGTTTAATTCGGGCAGTAGCGACGGGAGCGCGGAAACAAAATTCCAGTCTGGGGGGTAAAATGGGGATATTTGTGATTAATGAATTACTAATTTCTCCAGGTAAAAATCTTAGTATAATCATTGAGGCTCAAACTATTAGAAGTTATCAGGGACTATCTAAGGATTTGGGTAAATTAGCTGCTAGTCAATATTTAGCTGAAATAGTCTTATGTCAGTCTTTAAGCGAACAACCCCAAATAGAAATTTATGAGTTATTTAATGAAAATATTCAGCGCATAGAATATATATCCAAAACGGAAATAAAATCTGTAGTTGCTTGTTTAGTTCAAGGTGTATTTCAGCTTTTAGCTTTAGCGGGTTTAACACCGCAAGTAGAATTTTGTTGCTTAACACAGCGGTTTCTAACTCCAGACTGGAAAAATCCCCATTGGCAAGTTGGATTTAGTATTCCCTCTGGTGGGATAATTTGTTTAGATGCTTGGAAAAACTTACGAAAAGAAATAGAGCAGGGAAAATGGAAAAATAGGGAAATGGGTGAAAATACAAGCAGAAATGTTACTAATACCCAATCCTTGGCTTCTGAACCCAATTATGAAACGGTTTTTGAGCAACAGGAATTACCAGTTATTTCTCGTCGCTTAAATGGAAAAGAACTGGTTATGCTTCAACATCTGTCCAAAACAGAGATAATACAAATAGATGCAGCTGACTATTCTGAGTGGTTAGCTGTTGAGCAAGTTTTACGTCAATACGTCCAGTATCATTTAGGACGACCTATTCACTCTGCCACTTTAATTGACTCCTATTTTGCCACTAACCATGATGCAATCGTCTAATTTAGATAAAAAAAGCCGAACTCCCTCACCTAGCGAAGCTAAAAAAAACCATAGACCATCAGATCATAATGTTACTCCTTCACCTAAACTAAATCATATTCATAGTTCAGAAATGTCACTCAATAATATTTCTGAATCTGGAAATTTCACATCAGAAATTCCCTTGAATGATATCCCTAAATCATTAGAAATTACTCAGACAAATGGCAAAATTCATTGTGATCAAGATCAGGACTTAGTAGCAACGGAAATAATACCAGAAACTATACCAATAATGGATGGTGGTTCGGGAGGTCAAAATTCAAAAAATCATCAACAAGCGGGTTTTTTACCTGTATTAAAAAATCAGAATTTCCTCGCTCTTTGGGCAGGTCAAGTTTTTTGTCAATTAGCTGATAAAGTTTATTTAGTATTAATGATCGCCTTGATTAATAGTCAGTTTCAAGCTAGTGATCAAAGTATCAGCGGTTGGGTTTCCGCTTTAATGATGGCCTTTACAATTCCCGCAGTATTATTTGGTTCTCTCGCTGGAGTATTTGTAGATCGTTGGTCAAAAAAAGTTGTTTTGGTATCATCAAATATTTGGCGCGGTATTCTCGTTTTACTCATTCCTGCTCTATTATGGTTTACTGATAATTGGCAGCCTGTGGGAGTTTTACCAGTGGGTTTCTTGATTATTTTAGGTGTGACTTTTTTGGTTTCTACTCTAACACAATTTTTTGCACCGGCCGAACAATCTGCCATTCCTTTAATAGTCAAAGAACAAGATTTACTGTCTGCTAATTCTCTTTATACAACAACAATGATGGCCTCTGTAATTGTTGGTTTTGCGGTCGGAGAACCAGTTTTAGCATTAGCAGATAAACTGTGGATACAATTAGGTGGTAACGGTGGACTGGGAAAAGAAATTTTGGTTGGTGGCAGTTATGCGATCGCTGGGTTAATATTATTCTTACTCCAAACTAACGAAAAACCTCACCCCCCGGAGACAGAATTTCCTCACGTTTTCTCAGACTTGCGCGAAGGGTTACGTTATCTTCAAGAAAATCATCGCGTCCGCAATGCTCTATTACAACTAATTATCTTATTTTCTGTCTTTGCAGCCCTCACTGTCCTGGCTGTTCGTATGGCAGAAATTATTCCTAATATGAAAGCCTCTCAATTCGGCTTTTTACTAGCCTTTGCAGGTGTCGGTGTTGCTGTGGGGGCGACAATTCTCGGCCAATTTGGTCAACGTTTTTCCTACAAACAACTCAGTTTTTGCGGTTGTATCGGCATGACAGTCTCTTTAATTGGTTTATCATTATTTACAACCCAACTCCTACCCGTACTCCTATTTATCGCCCTAGTGGGTGTATTTGGCGCTTTGGTCGCTATACCTATGCAAACCGCAATTCAAACCGAAACACCCCCAGCTATGCGCGGTAAGGTCTTTGGACTCCAAAATAATGTGATTAATATCGCTCTGTCTCTCCCCCTGGCTTTAGCAGGTATAGCAGAAACTTTTATCGGCTTAAAAGCAGTATTTTTTACCCTAGCCGTTATTGTCTTATGCTGCGGTCTCTTTACCTGGTACAATACTACTGCATCTGAGAAGGCCAAATCATCAACAACTGCATCAAAATCATGAATTTCATGTTAAACTTAATCCAGTCAGATGGAAAATACTTGCCTGGCTGGAAATAAACTAAATAATCAATATATTAAGTTGTGATTATGATTAAGTAAATATTTCATAACTTTTTCATATTTATCATCAATAAATCTATTTATTGAATTTTTAATTACCAAGATTATTTAGTTTTTCAATTACCTGTAACTGAATTTTTATCATCAACAAAAATTCGGTTGACTGCATAATAAAAACAGTTTACACTCGCCTTTTTTATAGATAACCAAAGAATGCGTATAGCTTGGATTGGAAAAAAAACACCATTTTGTGGTAACGTCACCTACAGTCGAGAAATTACCAACGGCTTATTAGATAGAGGACATGAGGTTAGTTTTCTACACTTCGCTCAGGAAGAAGCTACCACGGACAACTGGCCGAATTTTCAAGAAGTTCCCCTACCATTTATCTACAAGTCCCAGGTTTATACTATTCCCTCTTTTAAAGCAACTAAAGTTTTGAAAGATTCCCTCAGAGAAATTAAACCGGATATAGTCCACGCTTCTCTGACTTTATCAACTCTTGACTTCGTTTTACCAGAAATTTGCGAAGAATTAAATTTACCCCTAATTGCAACTTTTCACACTCCATTTGCGGGTAAAGGAGCAAAATTATTATCCAGCACCCAACTCTTAGCTTATCAACTTTATGCCCCTTTTTTAGATCATTATGACCGCGTAATTATTTTTTCCCAAATTCAGCGCGAATTATTAGCAAGTATGGGTGTAGGAGAAAATAAAATCGCTGTGATTCCTAATGGTGTAGATACTATTAAGTATTCGCCCGGTGTGTCTCAAGTCAAAGCAGAATTTGGCGCAGAACGCTTATTTGTGTATCAAGGAAGAATCGCTCAGGAAAAAAACGTTGAATCTCTCTTGCGTGCTTGGAAACAATCCGATCTGCGAATTAATACAAAATTACTTATTGTCGGTGATGGTCCATTGAAACCTTCTTTAGAGTCCTTTTATGGGACAGAACATGGCATCATCTGGTTAGGATTTATCGCTGACGAAAATCGCCGCATCGAAATTTTACGGGGATCTGATGTGTTTATTTTACCTTCTTTGGTAGAAGGTCTCTCCCTATCTCTACTAGAAGCAATGTCCTGTGGTTTAGCCTGTTTAGCTACTGATGTCGGTGCTGACGGAGAAGTTTTAGACCACGGTGCTGGTGTAGCAATTAATACTAGAAGCGTGCGATCGCAGTTAAAAACCCTCTTACCACTATTCCAAGATCATCCAGAGTTAACAACATTGTTGGGACAAAAAGCCAGAAAGCGGGTATTGGAACGCTATACCCTGAATGATAATATCACCAAATTAGAAGAGCTTTATCATCAAGTCGTCGTACAGCGGCCTTTAACACTGAGTTGGGGTGTTTAGGTAATTTCATTACCTCCCATTTACAATCAATAAACACCTCTAATAGAGACGTTTCATGGAACGTCTCTACAATGGTTATAAAACAATGCACTTACTACCATCTCCTTCTAAAGAAGGAAGATATTTGTTATCTATATGAAGAAACCACATTTAATCTATTTTGTCAAGTCGTAATTTCCATGGCTTTACAAAAATTAAGATTTCCGTTACATTACTTTACATAAAACCTAAGTTCATCATGAACATTTTTAACTTAAGTTTTAACAGCGACTAATAAACACATAATCTTGGAGATTCTGATTGTGGCATTAACTATCCAGTCTGCTCAAACTATTTTTTCTAATACCCAAGTTCCTAGTCCAATTCCCGCAACTATAGCTTTGTTCGATCAACTTAACGTTGATGACCAATTAGCTTATCTTTGGTACGCTTACACTGAAATGGGTAAAACTATTACTCCCGCCGCACCAGGAGCAGCACGTTTACAATTAGCCGAGGGTTTGCTTAATCAAATTAAGCAAATGTCCCGCGAAGAACAAACAAAAGTTATGCGGGATTTAGCCAGCCGCGCTGATACTCCTATTAGCCGTGCTTATGGTTTCTTCAGTGTAAATACTAAATTAGCATTCTGGTACGAGTTAGGAGAATTAATGAAACAGGGAATTATTGCTCCTATCCCCCCTGGTTATCAAATGTCTGTCGGTGTAAAGTTTGTATTAGAAGCAACACAAAAACTTGATCCAGGTCAGCAAATTACCGTATTACGGAATACTGTAGTAGATATGGGATTTGATACTTCTGACCAAGGTCCTAGTAGTTATCCCAAAGCAGCTACAGAACCTGCTTTCCAACGCACAACTCCCGTTATTTCTTCGGTGAAAATTGACGGCATTACAGAACCCGCTGTGTTAGGCTATATTGAAGCCATGAATGCAGATAATTTTGATGCTGCTATTGCGCTATTCACTACTGACGGTGCGCTACAACCACCATTCCAAAAGCCTATTGTGGGACGGGAAGCGATCGCTAAATATATGCGCGAAGAAGCACAAGGACTTAACATGATGCCGCAACAAGGTATCTGTGAAGTTCAACCAGACGGTTCTAAGCAGCTGAAAATCACAGGAGTAGTACAAACTCCTTGGTTTGGTGTTACAGTCGGTATGAATATTTCTTGGCGGTTTTTAATCAATCCTGAAGGAAAAATATTCTTTGTAGCCATTGATATGTTGGCATCTCCTCAAGAACTCATGAATCTACGTCGAGTTTAATCAAATCTAGAGGCTGTTAAAAATAAATTTTGCACTAAACAGTGTTAACAGCCTCCAAATTGGCAAATTATAAAGTATAAGGTATTGACACTAGGCGAAAAATCTGTTAACATGAAAACGACAAGGAAGAACTATCTTACAAGGTTCAACTTTTCCCCAAAACAGACCACCCCAGACCTGTAGATTGTTCATAAATCCGTTTCAAAGTATTTATATCTCTTAGAGAAATCAACGGTGGGTTGCGAACTTGAGAAAAATACATAGTATCAGTTGGTAACAAACTATGACCCCAAATACCCAAAGCATGGCCAAGTTCATGACGTGCTGCGGATAATACATAATCACCAGTTTGACTTGGACTCAACAGAATTGTAAACCTGTGAGATAAAATATTATTTGCAGTATATAAATCATAAGTAGTTAAAGCCGAAGGCGCACGAAGTATTTTACTATTAGGTTCAACCTGTAAAGGTGGCACTTTGCGAATAATTTTAATATCAGCAATATCGGAATTTTCTATCACCTGTAAAGGTAAATAAATACTCCATTCTTCAACTGCTTGTAAAACACCATTAACCCATATTTGTGATTGTTTTTCACCAATATCTTTTGGTGTTTTTATATTCACCTTTACCGGAAAATTCGACCAAATTAAATAACCAACTTTAGTAGATTTGATTTGATCAAAATAATCACCACTATTTGTTTTATCCCGCCATTTTAACAAAGTTGGTGGTAAAGAATGGGGTTTTTCAAGAACAGATAGAGAATTGGATAATTGAAAATTTCTCTCCTGTCCCCTGAAAACAGCATTAACTGGAAAATTGGTACAAATAACTAACAGTCCTGTAATTATTGCTAAAATCAGAACTGCCATTAATCCTCGCCTCTGCGTAATTTTCCTTATGGTCATTTGTAACTACTTGGGCAACCAATTAGCACTTAAAACCACAGTCAAACCCATAAAAACCACTGTTAAAGCCCAAGTAACTCGATTTAAAGTATTTTCCGCACTTTTGGTACTTGTAAACAATTGTGCTTGTCCACCAATAGCACCAATTCCGTCACCTTTAGGACTATGTAATAAAACCAGAACAATTAAACCAAGAGCAGAAAATGCCCAAATACCTTGTACGATGTTAGTAATTGCCATATTAGAAATGTTGGTTATAAGCTAAATGGGCGGTTAGAAACCGCTTCTACACAGGCTAAACCCACCGTCGTGGGTTTCAAAATTTTGATTTTTCTGGGGCTAAATGGGCGGTTAGAAACCGCTTCTACACAGGTAAAACCCACCCTCGTGGGTTTAAAAATTTGGATTTTTTTGAGTCCGTTTCGTCGGACTTTGATTGTGTAGCTGCGACTTCCAATCGCCAGACTAAACCCCCAACAGTTTACAATTTTACAAGCCCACCTGTACAGGAGTACGAGTTAATTGTAAATCATATTCTGCGGCTTTCAGTAAAGATCGCCCGGTCATTTCTTGGGGTTGGGATATTTGTAAAATATCCAGAATAGTTGGGGCAATATCGGCTAATTTGCCATCATTTCTTAATTCCACATTTGTTCCATATCCGGGTATTTTGGCTTTTTCGCCTTCTACCAAAATTAAAGGAACTGGGTTGGTAGTATGCGCTGTCCAAGGATTACCGCCTTCATCTAGCATATACTCAGCATTGCCGTGATCAGCAGTAATAATTGCTGTGCCACCAGCTTTACCAATAGCGTCAATGAGACGACCCAAACAACGATCTACTGTTTCAATAGCTATTATTGTAGCCGGAATTTGTCCCGTATGCCCTACCATATCCGGGTTAGCATAGTTCATCACTACTAGAGAATAGATGCCCTTTTTAATAGCAGCGATCGCCACATCCGTCACAGCTTGTGCTGACATAGCCGGCGCTTGATCATAAGTAGACACCAGGGGACTACTGACCAATTCCCGGTCTTCTCCCACACAAGCCTCTTCTAGTCCGCCATTGAAAAAATAAGTCACATGAGCGTATTTTTCCGTTTCCGCAGTTCTGAACTGTTTTAAACCCCGGTTAGCGATAACTTCACCCAGAATATTAGTCAGGTTTTGAGGCTCGAAAGCCACAGAAACAGGTAATTCTGGATCATATTGGGTAAAAGTTACAAAAGAAAGCGGCAGAATTTGCTGTCTTTCAAAACTGTTAAAAGTTTTACTGACAAAGGCTTGAGTTAGTTCTCTAGCACGGTCGGGACGGAAATTAAAAAATATTACACCATCACCCGATTCTACCGCACCTGGTTGCAGACGGACAGGGAGAATAAACTCATCAGTAATACCTTCAGCGTAGGATGCTTGCAATATCTCTCCAGCCGAGATTCCATTGCCCGCACCATCTGTTGTCATTACATCATAAGCGCGTTGGACTCGATCCCAGCGGTGATCACGATCCATGGCATAATAGCGACCACTAATAGTAGTAATTTCACCAATACTAATATCGTCTATGTATTCTTCTATCTGCTGGATGAACCTGATCCCATCTTTCGGTTTCGTGTCACGGCCATCAGTAATCGCATGGATACAAACTTGTGAAAGTTGCTGTTCTTTGGCTAAGTCAAGTAGTCCCAATAAATGGGTAATATGGGAATGCACCCCCCCGTCAGAACAAAGTCCCACTAGATGTAACTTGCCATTAGCAGAACGCACTTCTTGGCAAATTTTCACCAGGGCTGGGTTTACCCTTAAAGAACCGTCTTCTACAGCATCTGAGATCCGTACCAGTTCTTGTGGTACGACTCGACCAGCGCCAATGTTCAAATGACCAACTTCCGAGTTGCCCATTTGTCCTTCTGGCAACCCTACGGCTTTTCCTGATGTGCGAATGAGGGTGTGGGGATAAGCAGCCCATAAACTGTCCATAATCGGAGTTTTGGCCGCGCTAATAGCGTTTCCTCGCTTTTCCTCACAATAGCCCCATCCATCTAGAATGACTAGCACCACAGGAGCAACAGGTGCTTTGGTCATAGTAAAATCGCCCTTTACTTTTTGTAATACTTGAATATTACCATTGCTAAGGACATCTGGAGGTTAAATTCTGCTGATTTCTCGCTGGTTATAATGTTTTATCCAATCATCACGGCCTTTGTCCCTACCAGTAAAGATTGTGTGAAAGCAGCATATCCTTTGGGAAAGACAGTTTTGATTATTGCCAAATCAATCTGTTTACCCAAGTTCCAGCGATTTTGTAGCGATCGCTACCCTGTCTGCCGACAGGGATGTGATTTCTAATCGCCCTTAGACTTTTAAAACATCCTCTCAGGCATTTTCTAAATCTTTTCGTCATCCTACGACTCATTCTGGATTTCCTCAGATATATTATAGGCATTGGATCAGTTTAGCAATGTTTATGAATATTAAATTAAGTTTCTTTTGTGTAGATGCGGTTACCAACGGACAGAATAATCTTTATTTAAAATCTGTATAATTAATTTTAGATTAGCTTTTAGGAATAGATACCAAATGTACAGCAGTATAAGATTGCAAACTCTATGGTATTTCTCTATTGGACTGATACTTGTTCTTTACTGCACTATATTAACTACAAATGCCAGTTCCACACCAGTAAACCTATACGTTTCTCCTCTAGGAAACGATAACTGGTCAGGTGAAATTGCAACACCTAATCCAGAGAAGACCGATGGACCATTCCAGACACTTGAGCGGGTGCGTGATCAGATCCGTACTCTGAAAAAAGCGGGTAAATTCCCTCAAGGCGGCCTTACTGTCTACCTACGTGGAGGCATTTATGAACGTAATATACCATTTATCCTGAATGCAGAAGATAGTGGCACAAAGGATTCGCCCATTGTTTATCGTCCCTACTTAAATGAACAAGTTCGTCTCTCTGGAGGAAAGCAGATCCGGAATTTCTACCCTGTTAATGATCAGAGCATCCTCAAACAGATACAACCTGTCGCCCGTGGCAAAATCCTACAAGTCAATCTGAAAGCACAGGGGATTACTGATTACGGACAACTCTCACCACGCGGCTTCGGAAGACCCGATCATCCTTCTCCCCTAGAACTGTTTTTTGCAGACCAACCCATGCAGATAGCACGGTGGCCTAACCAGGGTTATCTAAAAATCGCAGATGTACCTGCGGGAAAGAATGGTGGTAAATTCACTTATAAGGGCGATCGCCCTGGGTTATGGAATAATATGCGGGATATTTGGTTGCACGGCTACTGGACTTGGGACTGGGCAGACTCCTATGAAAAAGTCAAGCTGATCAACACACAGACTCACGAAATTGCCACTGAGCCGCCCCACGGGGTCTATGGCTACACAAAAGGCAAGCGTTATTACGTCCTCAACCTCCTAGAAGAATTGGACACCCCCGGTGAATATTATTTGCATCGTCAAACTGGCATTCTCTATTTTTGGCCACCAAAGCCTGTGGAAAACAACCGGGCTATTGTTTCTATGATGGAAGAGCCACTGGTTTCCCTAAATTCTGCATCTTATATTACCCTAAGTGGTCTGATATTTGAAGATTCCAGAGGTGCAGCCATTAGGATAGTTAACGGTGAGAACGTCTTGGTTGCAGGCTGTCAAATTCGTAACCTTGGTACAAATGGGGTGGAAATTAAGGGAGGAATCGGCCACGGTGTTATTAGCAGCGATGTATATAACATTGGTGAAACGGGTATAGTATTAAATGGAGGCGATAGCAAAACCCTGACACCAGCAAAACACTATGCTATCAATAATCACATCTATAATTATGCTAAGTGGGTGAAGACCTACCGACCAGGCATTTCTATTCAAGGTGTGGGTAATCTGATCTCACATAATTTGATTCATGACGCGCCCCATAATGCTATTCTTCTCAGCGGCAACGACCACATCATTGAGTTCAACAATATCCACCATGTTTGCTTAGAAACAGGTGATGCTGGAGCATTTTATATGGGTCGAGACTACACCCAGCAAGGGAACATCATCCGCTATAACTATTTTCACCACCTGTACGGACTTCAAAAGCAAAAAAGTTTTACAGAAGTTATGGCAGTGTACCTTGACGACGGTACCAGCGGCACTACAATTTATAGTAACCTGTTTTATAAAGTGGAGCGGGGCGTGTTAATCGGTGGCGGACGTAATAACACAGTAGAAAACAACATTTTTGTCAAAAACAAGACTTCAATATCTGTAGATGCACGTATTTTAGGCTGGGCAAAAGCCAGCGCCGCTCGCGGAGGTAATTGGAGAATTGTGGAAAAGCTGGAAGATATGAACTATAAACATCCGCCCTACAGCACCCGCTACCCTCAACTGGTCAAAATTTTAGAAGATGAATATGGCGTTCCCAAAGGCAATAAAATTATACGTAACGTCTATTTTGGTGACGGCTGGTTAAAACTGGAGAACAACCTGACTGACAAAACTATTACTATCGAGGGAAATTTAATTAAGAGCGATGTCAGCTTTGTAGTCCCAAATGATGATCTCTTACAACTAAAGTCCGACTCGACCGCTTACAAGTTTGGCTTTCAGCACCTGCCAATAAATAAAATCGGGTTATACAAAGATAAGTACCGTAAAGCTGTTTCCTAACTCCTGAAAATCTGTAAAAGCAGCATATCCATTTGGTTTGGATAGATAGTTTTGATTATTGACTATTATAGTACCAAGTGCTATACTTTAGTTAAAGAAAACTAATATGGCAATCTACAAAACCCGATGGTTTAACCATTGGGCAAAAGGTCAGAGGTTAAATGATTCTAGTCTCTGTAATGCTGTTGCAGAAATGGTAGCAGGTCTTTACGACGCGGATCTAGGAGGTGGATTATTTAAAAAACGCATTGCCCGTTCTGGAAAAGGAAAGAGGGCTGGTTTCCGTACATTGGTTGCTACTAACAAGGAGGATAGCTGGTTTTTTGTATTTGGGTTTCCAAAAAACGAGCGTAGCAATATTGATAAGGATGAAAAAGAAGCCTTGAAAAAACTATCGTCAGAACTGCTGTCTTTAACAGCAGAGGCTCTTGAAATAGCAAAATTGAAAGATGAATTAATAGAGGTAATCTGTAATGAGGAAGAAGAAGTCAGCAATTCTTGAGGCGGTTCACGAAACTGCTATAGGACTATACAACGCTGGTGTAATGAGTCAAGTTACGTTACGCGAATTTGATAGCTTGTGTTTACCTCCAATTGAACCGCTAGAACCTCAACAAATTAAGCAACTTCGTGAATCATTTAATGTCAGCCAATCTGTGTTTGCTGCTATTTTAAACATCAGTTTATCAACTGTTCAAAAATGGGAAATTGGGCAAAAACGACCTACAGGCGCGGCTATTAAATTACTGCATTTAGTCCGTGAAAAAGGTTTGGAAAGTTTAATTTATTAATCTAACCTGATTGCCAAATAAGTAAGAAATTGCGGTTTTCAATCGCCAGAATAATCTGATAATTTTAATCTATGCAGGTGGGTTTTATTTATGTAGATCCGATTTCCAACCGCCAGAATAATCTTTATTTAATCAGCAAGCAACATAATAATGGTACAATCACCCCTAAAACTAATCACAGTTAATGAATTTATTACTCAGTATGGCGACAGCGATCACTATGAACTTATTGATGGGGAATTAATCGAGATGGAACCAACAGGACCCCATGAACAGGTATCATCATTAATTGGGCGAAAACTGAATGTAGAAATTGATCATCAAAATTTACCATACTTTATCCCCCATCGCTGCTAGATTTGCACTTCATAACTATTCTATTTAATGTAAGTTACTAGTTAAAAAACAGGTGACAGAAAGCCAGAATCACAATCAGTCACCCGCGGATATTACCTACTTTCGTTTTGCTCCAGCTTTAGCAGCTTTGGCGGCTTTTTTCGCGGCTTTTTCCGCTTCTGCTGCTGCCAATTGTGCTAATTCTTTCTCTTCCGCTTTCTTATCTAGATAATAGTGATAATCCCCTAAGTAAACCCGAAATTCACCATCACGAATTTCCACAATTTTGTTAGCTACTTGGGAGATAAAATAACGGTCATGGGAAACTACAAGGGCTGTACCATCATAATTTTGTAAAGCCTCTTCCATCATTTCCTTCGCTGGAATATCTAAGTGATTGGTCGGCTCATCTAAAATGATTAAATTCGCTGGACGTAATAGCATTTTTGCTAATGCTAACCTGGCTTTTTCACCTCCACTTAATGCCCCAACTTTCTTAAATACTGTATCACCAGTAAATAAGAATCTTCCTAATAGTGTGCGAACCTCTTCATTTGTCCATTCGGGAACTTCATCATGAATCGTTTCCATGACAGTTTTATTTAGATCTAACGCTTCCGCTTGGTTTTGTTCAAAGTAACCAGCAATAACGTTATGATCTCCTAATTTAACAATCCCTTCTGTGGGTTTTTCCACACCCATAATCATTTTCAAAAGTGTGGATTTACCTGCACCATTAGGACCTAGAAACGCAATTCTGTCTCCTCTTTCTACTAACAGATTTGCCGATAAAAACAGAATTTTATCCCCATAAATATGGGTTAAGTCCTTAATTTCTACTACCTCTCTACCGCTACGAACAGCATCAGGAAAACGGAAATGTAAGGTTCTGACTCCCCCTACAGGTGCTTCGATGCGTTCAATTTTATCTAGTTGCTTTTCTCTACTTTTCGCCTGGGTACTGCGGGTAGCACTAGCGCGGAATTTATCTACAAATGCCTGTTGTTTTTCTAATTCTTTTTGTTGACGTTCGTAAGCGTTTAATTGTGCGGACTGATTTTCTGCTTTTTGTTGTAGGTATGATGAGTAATTACCCAGGTAAGAACTAGAAACACCCCGTTCAGTTTCCACAATTTGATTACAAAGACGATCCAGAAATTCCCGGTCATGGGAAACTATCACCATCGGGGTAATTAAACCTCTGAGGTAATTTTCTAACCACTCAATAGTTTCTAAATCTAAGTGGTTTGTCGGTTCGTCCAATAGTAACAAATCGGGTTTTTGCAGGAGAATTTTACCTAAACTCATTCGCATTTGCCAACCACCAGAAAAAGCACTCACTAGGCGATCGCCATCTTCCAATTGAAATCCCATTTCTGGTAATATCTTACCAATGCGGGAATCTAAGTTATATCCGTCCAAAGCTTCAAATTGCCGCTGCAACCTGTCTAATTTGTGAATTAATTCATCTAACTCCTCTGGCGTTGCAGTTTCCATCTCACGAGGTATGTGAGACAAAGCCAACTGCACCTCGTTAGCTTCTTTAAATACAGTCCAAAACTCCTCTCTCACCGTACGAGTGGGATCAACCTCAAACTCTTGGTTAAGATAAGCTATATGTAAACTAGCCGGACGAATAATTTCCCCAGCAGTCGGTTCAATCTCCCCAGAGATAATTTTCAATTGGGTAGATTTTCCCGCACCATTAACACCAACTAAACCAATACGATCTCCTGGTTTGACTTCCCAGTTGATATCTTTAAGAACTTCGCCTGTAGGATAAATTTTACTGATATGTTCTAGTCGTAGCATGAAGTGTCTCTTGGGTAGGAAAAGGGGCAAAACTAACGCCGTATTCAATCTTAACAAAAATTAACGTCTTATATACAAATTTTTGAATAAATCCCGTCTATCTGGACAAACTGATGTTTTTCGCAGATAGTACCCAACTATGATATCATCCGCGTCCATCTGCGTGTATCTGCGGTTAATTAATAGGAATTAACTCAAGTTGCTAGTTATCTAGTTGAGGCTGGTAATGGGTAATTGGTAATGGGTAATTGGTAATGGGTAATTGGTGAGTAATTTTCTGTTTTCATC
>OMJF01000215.1 GCA_900299285.1 Anabaena sp. 54
GACCGAATTTTAGGATATATAGAAGCTAAAGATATTAATATTGATTTAACTAAAATCGCAAAAACACCACAACTAAAACGTTATTTAGAATGAATATTCGCTTCTACCCATTGAATTACTTGATAACCAAGATTAGTATTATTAAGTCGATCAATTTCCCGGACTCCAGTAGGACTTGTAACATTAACTTCCGTAAGGTAGCCACCAATGACATCAATACCAACGAAAATTAACCCATCTTGACGGAGTTTTGCGGCTAAATGAGTGCAAATTTCCTCTTCTCTTGGAGTAATATTAGTTTTTGCGACAGTACCACCCGTTGCTATGTTATTGCGAAAATCACTATCACTAGCAATACGATTAAGCGCACCTATGGCTTGACCATTAAGTAAGATAATCCGTTTATCTCCCTCCTTTGCTTGAGGTAAATAATTTTGTACCATGACGGGAATTTGACCATGAAATGTGCTAAGTTCAACAATAGAATTAAAATTGCGATCGCTTGCTTGTAAAAATAAAATCCCTTCTCCAGCTTTATTTCCCAGTGGCTTGATAATCGTCGTTGCTTTTGCTACCACGAACTCACGGATAACCTGTTTATCAGCACTAACAATGGTTTCGGGAACATATTCCTGAAACTGAAGCGCGTACATTTTTTCATTCGCACTACGAATACCAGCAGGGTTATTGATAACTAAAGTTTTATCTTGGTCAATATAATCCAAAATATAAGTAGCATAAAGATAAGCGTCATTTATTGGGGGGTCAGTCCGCATAAATACGGCATCCATTTCTTCTAAAGGAATAAAAACACTAGGGCTTAATTTAAACCAATCATCAACCGCTAACCAACGTTCTTCCACCAATTTTACGGGAACAATCTCCACTTGTTGGGATACAGCCCAAGCTTTGCCATCAATTACACTCAGTAAATTTGCCTGAGTTATCCATATTTCATGTCCCATAATTTGCCCTGCTTCCATCAGTGCCACA
Source organism: Anabaena sp. 54 (assembly GCA_900299285.1). GTDB lineage: Bacteria > Cyanobacteriota > Cyanobacteriia > Cyanobacteriales > Nostocaceae > Dolichospermum. Next base: position 994 of record OMJF01000215.1, read on the forward strand.
CTGGTATCATGACATGGATCAAGTTTATGTATAGGATCAATAATAAAAGCCAGTTTCACCCTTTATACCTCTGTTATCCATGAATTTTAACATTAAAGAATATTCAAGATCCCCGACTTTTCTTAATTTATTCATCTGAGAGAAAGAAAAATGATAAAGAAATCGGGGATATGATACATAATCTTTTAAGATTAATTAAGAGGCTAACATCTTATCTAATTTACCTTGACGATCTAAACCGTGTATATCATCACAACCACCTATGTGATTATTATTAATAAAAATTTGAGGTACAGAACGCCTACCATTAGCCCGCTGTGACATTTTTGCTCTTGCGTCCTCATCTCCGTCAATACTATATTCAGTAAAATTAACACCTTTCTTATTCAGTAGACTTTTAGCACGGAGACAAAAAGGGCAGGTTGACCAAGTATAAATTTCTACTTTTGCAGTCATAATATTCTCAACAAAACGTCATAATTACTAATTTTACTGATAACGATAGGTAAAAGGCAACTAATAGCTGTTAATTACCAATTACCTAGTCCCAATTACCTATTCCCACTCAATAGTTCCTGGTGGTTTAGAAGTGATATCATAAACCACACGATTAACACCTTTCACTTCATTGACAATGCGGTTAGAAATAGCCTCTAGCACCTCATAAGGAATCCGCGCCCAGTCTGCTGTCATCCCATCTTCGCTGGTAACAATCCGTAAGACAATAGGATGGGCATAGGTACGTTTATCACCCATAACCCCAACGCTGCGAATCGGTAACAAAACTGCAAAAGCTTGCCATACTTGATTATACAAGCCGCGTTGATTAATTTCTTGACGGACAATTAAATCAGCATCTCGCAAAATATTTAAGCGTTCAGCAGTGACCTCCCCTAAAATGCGAATTGCTAAACCCGGTCCAGGAAAAGGTTGACGTTGGACAATTTCTTCTGGCAAACCAATAGAACGACCAACCTTACGAACTTCGTCTTTAAATAGTTTCCGCAGCGGTTCTACCAGTTTAAATCTCAAGTCCTTTGGTAAACCACCCACATTGTGATGACTTTTAATTTTCACTGCTACCCGTTCCCCAGTTTTGGGGTCAACATTGGTATCAGCAGATTCAATCACGTCTGGATAGAGTGTTCCTTGAGCTAAGTAGTCAAAATGACCAAGATTCTTGGATGTTTCCTCAAAAACACTGATAAATTCATGTCCAATGCGCCGACGTTTTTCCTCTGGATCTGTGACTCCAGCTATAGCCGAAATAAATCGCTCACGGGCATTGACATATTCTACAGGAATATGGAATTGTTCTTTGAATAACTTTACTAACCTTTCTGGCTCTAATTTCCGCATAAAACCCTGGTCAATAAATACACAAGTTAACTGTTCACCAATGGCTTTATACAGAAGAAAGGCCAGAGTAGAAGAATCTACCCCACCTGACAATGCTAATAATACCCGTTTATCCCCTACTTTAGCGCGAATTTCCCGAACAGCTTCCTCAACAAAAGCCGCTGTTGTCCATGTGGGTTCACATTCACAAATATGATAAACGAAATTACGAATTAAAGCTAAACCACCCTGAGAGTGGACGACTTCAGGGTGAAACTGTACACCATAAAGTTTTTTGTCATGATGCGCGATCGCTGCACAAGGTGTATTATGGGTATGGGCAAGCAGTTCAAAGCCTGGAGGTACGGTTGTAACTGAATCCCCGTGACTCATCCACATAGTTGTACCCTCTTCGACATTAGTTAATAAGTCTGTAGGATCATCTATGTATAGAGACGCTTTACCATATTCACCTCGTTCCGCTTTGGTTACTTCCCCACCTAATTGATTAACCATCAATTGCATACCATAGCACACTCCCAGAACTGGTATTCCCAACTTCCAAATTTCTGAGTCACAATGGGGAGCAAAGTCACTATATACGGAATTGGGACCACCAGAAAGAATAATACCTTTGGGGTTAAGTTGACGTAATTGTTCCGCTGTGGTACGGTAGGAAAGAACCTCCGAATACACTTGAGTTTCGCGGATACGACGCGCAATTAATTCCGAATACTGAGAACCAAAGTCTAAAATTACAATTACTTGCTGTTTCAGATTCCCCAAATTTTGTTGTATTTGAGGTACTTCAACTGTTGGTAGAGTCACCGCTGTATTCATGGTAGCCAAGGTGTGTCGTTAAGGATAGAAAGTCACAGTCTGGGATTTTGATGATTGTTGTGATTAATAGTCATAACTGTTAAATTAATCATCGAAATCAAATTCAAATTTAGTATTAAAAAAAATATTTATTTGAGTTATTTATACCAATTTAAGATTAAGCAGCCAGATTAGAGTAGTAGACTTCAATTATCATTAACCGTAGAGCAAGACGGATAAGTTAATTGATAAATTTGATAATTCTGGAGTAACTATTTGTTTACTTAAAATTGGTGTGATGATAATTCTTACTAATTTAGCACAATTTTTCTAATAAGATGCAACCAGTTTTACTTTTTATCAAAATTTGGCGATCGCGGTCAAAAAGGACGCAACCGCAAGCTATACTAGTTTTACCTTGTGCATTGTGGCTATTGATATATGCCTGAGTACGGATGTCAATTGTTTCAGCAATTGCACTATAAACCAAATTTACCCAATTACTACCAGTATTAAGATCAAGGTCTTTCAGGTGTTTTAGTGCTGCTTCGGCCGTAGGACTGTGAAAAATGGTTTGAATATCGGTCGCATTTAAACCGAGCATAGCACAATGGCTGGTTAAAATTTCCCGACGACCATCAGCCAAATGATGGTGGGTGTGAAAAATTCCCCCCGCTAGTTTCATCAATTTACCATGATAACCAAATAATAAAATTTCTTTAACACCTAAGACATCAGCAGCCACTAACATTGGTCCCAACCAATTGGCGGTTTTTACCAACTGTCCAGGATTTATACCGAGTTTCCGTCCTAAATCTAGTCCATTTTCCCCAATACAAAATACCAAAGTTGTAAATCTACTAGCCTTTTCCTCCAGATTAGCACGAAAAGCCGCTAATTGATCCGGTGTGCTTAAAGGTTGAGAAATACCCGTTGTTCCCAGTAAAGATAATCCCTCTACTACACCAAAAGCCGAGTTAGAAGTACGGATGGCCAGCGATCGCCCTTCTGGTAAAATAATTGTGACTTTGATTTTTTCCGTCTCTGTTAATAATTTACGTAAATTTTCCTTCAATAACCGTTGAGCATAAGTATAAATAGCAGCCTTACCATCCTCATTGATTTTTTTACCAATACCTTCTCCACCCTGAATAATTACCGATTCTCCATCTCCTTTGTACCATTCTACCACAGCCCAAACTGGTGTATTTTTAGTTAAATCCAGATTATCACCAGGATCACTGCGAGTCATAGCCAAAGCTTGATTTTCTGATATTCCTGCCACTTGGTCAATAAATATTTCTCCTGTTTCAGCAGGTTCAAGCAAGTCTATAGAGACAGAATTTATAGTTTGACGATAACGTAGCCAATGTAAAGCCGCAACAGCAGCAGCACCAGCGAAAACCGGTAAAGTGTATCCAGAACGGGACATAGTGACAACTCAAAATTGAGAAAACCCTGACTAATCTAAACACCAACTTCCGACAATAAAACCTGCATATTTTCCCAAGAAATATCCTTTTCCAGATAACAGGGTGACTCAGGATCATAGGGACTAGCTATTCTATCAATAGTGATAATTTTAGCAGATTCTAATAACACAGGAACATCAGGATCAAAAGCAGTTGCACGCATTAAAGAACTAGAAAAGCCTTTAAAAACAGCAATTGTATCAGTTTCCCCATCAATTTCCACAGTCACAATAAGAACCTCCTGTGGTCTTTTAACAGTGTATTTTTCCAGTCTTTTACTAATAGGACTATTCATAATATTAACATGAGTGACTTTGCGCCTGTGCATGAGACACAATTAATGTGTAGTCGAGCGTCCATATTTACTGAGTTTGAAAGCGACAAAATAACTTAAATACAATACGTAAAATCCCAAAGTAATTATACCGAGAAAACCAAGAAAAGCGGGTGTACTCTTATGGTGGAAATAGTCCTTAAAAACTAATGGTGCTTCTAACCAAACACTACAGTAAGGAGTTTTCAACGTATTAGCCGAAAAAGCACAACGTAAAAAAGGTAAAAGAGCTAACGCCCCTAAACTACAATAAACTGTTGTTGCCCAACGCCAAGAAGTAAAGACCAGTTTTAATGGACCTTGGGGATGATACTCAATTTCATCATTTATATCCACCCAAAACCATAGCGCAATAGGGACGAGAATCCGTGCCATTAAAGCAGATATAAAAGCGACCCCGAAACCACCAATCATTAAATAAATAGTAATGGCTAATAGACTAGTTACACGCCAGTAAATCATTAATAAGCGTTGCATAGCTTCAGATTTTTGCACAAATGCCCAAATTAGGAGAATTATGGGAATAATCAGCACAAATAATAATTCTAGCCAATAGTCCATCCAAACATAGGGGCGAAACCATACTTCTGTCATAAAGTCAATAGAAAACTAGAAAAATTTGTAACTGCATATTTGATAGAGTAGCTCGTCCTGAGCCATGACAGAAAAAAGTTAGTTTTGGTATCTTATTCAAAAGTGAAAAACGGGGGGTTTATTCCCCGTCTGGCTCAACATTCCAGTAAATCGTCACTTTATGAACAAGTACAACTGCTGGTTTTAGTCTTCATAAAGACGGCACTCATCTGCGTCTGGATTAGCATCGCAATACTTTTCTAAAGAGTTTTTAGGCTTCTCTTGGCTCTGGTGAGATGCTGCGGCTTGAAGCTCTTCCACTGCGTCCCAAGCAGCAGCACACGCAGCGGAATTACTACCTGAAAGGTCGCATACAGCGCGAGCTTCTGCAACTTCTTCTTGAATTTTTGCTTGGATATCGCTAGTAGTTTGGGTATTAGTCATGATTTTGTCCCGTTATGTTTGTTTATACCAATATAGAACAACTTTGGAAATGGCAAGTTTTCTTTCTATAAATAACCATTCTTACACTTTTAGTGATAATTCGGTTGGGTAATATCATCTAAACTAACAATTCCTGACCATTGCACCTTTTTCTGTTGTTCTCGACGATAGGAAAAGAAATGTTCTGGAGTTTGGAAAGTACAATAGGGTGCGATGGCAATTTGTTCTAAACTAACTCCTAACTGTTCCAACTGTAAAGCATTTACCCGACGCACATCTAAACGTACCTTTCCTGGTTCTGTATCCTTGAGTAGAGGTGAATTGGGTAAATCATGTAAAGCAGCAATAATTTTTTCTGGTTCGTTATGTGGTATAATGCTACTGCCGATTTCTGCTGCCACTTCCACCGCAACTTGATAAACTTCACCCGCAATAGCCGGACCCATAGCCACACGCAAATCTGTTAAATTACTGCCATGGGCTTGCATTCTATTAATAGCTTCAGGGACGATTTTCGCCGCAGTACCGCGCCAACCAGCGTGTAAAGCTGCTACTTGTCCAGTTTTAACATCTCCAATCAAAACAGGTGTACAGTCAGCAGAAGCCACCCAGACAGATTGTAAAGGTTTTTGACTAATTAAACCATCCGCTAAAGCCAAATTATCATCACTGGTGTTAACATAATAATCAACTTCCTGGGGAGTCAAAACAGTATTACCATGTACCTGTTTTAAGCGATAAACTAAAGCCTCTGGTTGTAGCGCCTCAGTTAACTCATGAGGTAGACGTGGCCAAAACCGTTGGGTAAAGAAACCATGAGGCCAGGGTTTTAAAAGATTACAAGTTAGGTAAGGTAGACCTTCCCAATTGTGCCAATGCCAAGTGTGCATCTTTAACCAAACCTCAACAGAAAATTAACAACTTTCAATCAATTCCATGCTAACTTGAACAACAGCCAAAACACATTTGCTTAAAACATAAAAAGTCTTCAACTGAATTATAAGGGAATGCAGTGGAATTTAATCGGCAACTTTTAGTAGATAGCTTAAAAGCAGAATACAAGCATCAAGACTTACCATTCTCCCTACATATTTTTAACACATTATCCTCCACAAACCAAACCCTGTGGCAACTCATTCACCAGGGAGAAAAACCAGGCTGTGTAGTTATTGCTACCCAACAAACCGCCGGCAGAGGCCAATGGGGTCGTCAATGGCAGTCTCCTGCTGGTGGTCTATATATGTCCATAGCAATAGATCCTCAACTAAAAGCTACCAGTAGTTATCAACTTACCTTAGCCAGCGCTTGGGGAATTGCAGCACAATTAAGAAAATGTGGTCTACCAATTGGCATAAAATGGCCGAATGATTTAGTATTAAATAGTCGCAAATTAGGCGGTATTTTGACGGAAACCAAAGTTAATCAAGGACAAATCACTCAAGCCGTTATTGGTGTTGGTATTAACTGGGAAAATTCAGTTCCGGCCACGGGAATTAATCTGAAATTATGGCAAAATTCCCAGAATTATCAGATAATAAAGCACCTAGAAATGCTAACTTCAAAGGTTTTAATAGGAATTAATTCCGGTATAGAGTGTTTACAAGCAGAAGGAATAAGTATACTCTTATCTAACTATCTTGATGTCCTCACAAATATGGGTGATCAGGTTTATGTCAATAATCTTTTAGGTACAGTAGTTGGTGTAACTCAAGAGGGTAATCTCCGGTTAAAAATGATAACTGATGATCCAAAAGCACCAATAACACCCGAAATTTGCTGCCAACCAGGTACAATTAGTTTGGGTTATCCTCAAGCTTAGGTTTCATCTGGTAGGATAGTACACATCCAACATTTAATGACATCATTTTCTTAGGTTTATTACACACAAAAAAAGAGAACAAATGACGCAGCATCATAAATCTGCCCATAAAAATTTTTACTTAGGTGGGATGAGTAAAGGTTTTGCTTCTAAACTACCGCAACGAAGCCTTTGTCTGCTAACTAGCTTTAGTCTTATCGGTAGCGGTTTTGTGGCTGCAAGTGAAAGTTCAATATACAACATTACCCCAACTATTGAGAATTCCCAGCCAAAAGCAGCAGCCCAACCAGCCCAGCCAGAAACTATTGTGTCACCAACAGCACAACCAAAACCCGATTTTTCTGAACGTCAAGCTAGGCTGAAAAAAAGGCTAAGTAGTAAAAGTGGATATAAAGCTATACAAGCTATTAGAGATGCAAAATCCCAAAGTGAAAATGCTCAACAAGGTACTCATGTTAGTGAAGCTGACTCCCTAGTCAAAAAACTCCCGGAAGTCCCCCAAACAGGCAAAATCTCTGAGGATACTACCACAAATACAGAGAGTAACGCCAAGGATGACAATAACAACAATATTGACCCCACTGAGGACAAAAATCCCGACACAGTTAACTATCAATCCCCAAGTTCTGTAGTAGTGACAGAAGGTTCTAGAGGTTGTAAAACAATTTTAGCAACGGGTACTTGTGCTAAAAATACCCAAAATTACCCTGAGACTAAGTTTCCCAAAGCATCACCGAATTGGCTGAAAAAAAGTGCAACTGCTAAATTACCGACAGTTTTACCTGCCAAAAAATCAGCCTGGACACCCCTAAGAGCAAATAAAAATCAGCAAAAGAATATTGCTGAGAATATTACTAACAGTGACAGCAAAATTAGTCGAACTCGACATAATTGGCGGTCAAAGGCCGTTAAAAACAGAACTGATACCCCCAGTTATACAAGTCATACAAAAGCAGCCTATCACCGTCCCCGCTTTATCCCTAGTCCTGGGGAATTTAGCACTACAACCGTAAATCCTATCGCTCCCCCAGTGGGTAGTTTACCAGCACCAGTGATGGAAGGCAATGTTGCTCCTCGGACTAGTACAGTATCTTATAACTTCTCCCTGGCTTCAGTATTACCAGAAGTTCCTTATGCTAATACCATTGCCTATCGTGGTGGTAGTGGTGCGGGAATGATCTTCCCTCTAGCTATCGCTGCCCCCATTACTTCTTTGTTTGGCTGGCGGGTTCATCCTATCACAGGTGATATTCGCTTTCACACTGGCACAGATTTGGGTGCGCCCACAGGAACACCAATTTTAGCAGCAGCTAAAGGTCAAGTTGAGACTGCTAACTGGGTTGGTGGTTACGGTTTAACTGTGATCATTAATCATAGTTCGGCTCAACAAACTCTCTACGGTCATATGTCACAGATCTTTGTTCAACCCGGTCAATGGGTAGAACCAGGAACTGTCCTTGGCTTAGTTGGTAACACTGGTAATTCTACTGGATCTCACTTGCACTTTGAAGTCCGTCACCTCACCCAAAATGGATGGGTTGCTGTTGACCCAGGTGTACAGTTACAGGGTGGTCTGAGTCAATTGATACAATCTCAAGGAATAGCCCAAGTTCCCTAATTAGGGTAGGGGGAATTGCCAATTCCCTCTACAAGTACCCATTTTCTGCTAAGAATGTAGGTGTAATATCCCCCCCTTGATGGTGATTATTGCCAGAAGTGAGAAATTTTTCTACGTATTTACCCAAAATGTCTCCTTCTAAATTTACCCAACTCCCCGGTACTAAATGACTCAGATTGGTTTCGCTGTAGGTCAGGGGTATGACTGCGACTGTAAATTGAGATAATTCTGATTTATATTCAGCGACCGTTAGACTGATACCATTAACAGCAATACTACCTTTAGGAACAATATAACGTGCGATCGCATCCGGGGCAACAAAGGTCATTTCCCAGGAACTAGCAGTTTGTTTAGATGTTATTAACTGACCAATTCCATCTACATGACCCATGACAAAATGACCACCGACTTTACCACCTACCCGCAGAGACGTTTCTAAGTTAACATATCTTTGCTGAATTTCTTCTTTACCTAATGTTGTGCGGCTGAGGGTTTCTGGTGAAGCGGTGGCCATAAATCCATTTGTTAATATTTGTGCAACTGTCAGACAGACTCCATCTACAGCTATACTATCACCATAGGCTAAGTCATGAACGATTGTCTGTGGCTGACTCAGATAACTAATCTGCCACAAATCTCCCCCACGGGGTTTTATCGTTCCTAAACCTTGAATTAATCCTGTAAACACAGCTTTTGCGAAAATAATTTTATTTATTGCCTAATTTTGGCGGAAATCAACTCATAATTCTCGGAAAAAATGTCAAGTCCGTAAGTTTAATCGCTTTGCCAATTTTGCTAAATCAATATTAACATATTAACATCATTCCCAGGACTTACTTGAATTAAAAGGTTAAAGAAGGATAAAATATGAAGCATAAATAAATTAGTTGTTAATATGGTATGAAATAGGTTTATTTATACCTTATTGCTAAAATACCACAACAACAGTCAACAAACCATTAAAAATTCTTGAAAAGCTGGTTGAATCTGCTTTTTATGAATTATTAATTTTTAATTTTTAATTTTCAGAAGAGTGTATTGTCTGCTACATAGTTCCAAGGGATTAAAGAATTTTAGAGGCTGAACCAATGATAGAAATGAAAGTCGCTGGTATAGCATTAGATGCCATCACCCGCAGCCCGATTGTACTCCTGAAAGATGGTTCAGATCGTCGCGCTTTGCCCATTTACATCGGTCAAGAACAAGCAAGAGCAATTATGGGGGCTATGGAAAATCAAAAGCCTCCTAGACCTTTAACTCATGACCTGATGGTAAATATGCTAGAAGCGTGGAATATGACCTTAGATAGAGTCATTATTCATACCTTGCAAAAGGATACGTTTTATGCTGCGTTAATTCTTCAACAAGGGGATGTCAAAAAAGAAATTGATGCTCGTCCTAGTGATGCGATCGCTATTGCCCTCCGTACAAATACCCCCATTTGGGTCATGGAAGAAGTAGTCGCTGATGCTTCTATACCCGTAGATCGTGATGCTGATGAAGCTGAACAAGAGGCCTTCCGCGAATTTATTTCTAATCTCCGTCCGGAGGACTTGATTAAGCGGTTTGGTAATGGAGAAAGCTAATATTAATTTCTCGAACTAGAAAATTAACAATTGAAAATTAAAAAAGCAGATAAAAAAAGCTTTTGAGAAGTTTTTAATAGTTATTTATTTTTACTGCAAGGGACTAACAAACTATTGAGTAATAATTTCTGAGTTGTCAAAGCTGAGAATTGAGAAAACACAAGAAAATTATTATTTCTCCATTCTTTCCTCAACTCAGCCATCATTTACTTAACTGGATAAACTAGAGTCATGCAATATCGTCGTTTTGGTAAAACTAACTTACATCTTTCTGTTTTTTCCCTGGGAACAATGCGCTATTTAACTGATAGGGAAAATGTCCAGCAAACCATTGAAAAAGCTTTATCTTTAGGAATTAATCATCTAGAAACAGCTAGAGGTTATGGTGACAGTGAAGCATATTTAGGTAAAGCCATTAAAACTGGTTTATCAATACCTCGTCATCAACTTTATATTACTACCAAAATTCCGCCCACAGCAGATGCTGATACCATGCGTCAGTATATTGATGAATCTTTAAAACGGTTAAATTTAGATTATTTAGATTGTCTAGGAATTCATGGATTAAATACTTGGCAACATTTAGAATGGGTACAATCAAAAAACGGCTGTATGCAGGCTGTACAAGAAGCTGTAAATGATGGTAGAGTCAAACATATTGGTTTTTCTACCCACGGTTCATTAGAACTAATTTTAGCCGCTATAAATACAGATTTTTTTGAATTTGTCAATCTCCATTATTACTATTTTTTTCAACGTAATACCGCCGCAATTCAATTAGCAATAGAGAAAGATATGGGGGTTTTTATTATTTCTCCTGCTGATAAAGGGGGAAAGTTATATAGTCCCCCCCAAAAATTAAAAGAACTATGTTATCCATTCACACCCTTAGATTTTAATTATCGTTTTTTGCTCAATGATAAACGCATTACTACCTTGAGTATAGGACCTGCAAAACCGGAAGAGTTAGTAATATCTCCAGAAATTTTTGCTCATAAAAATGAATTAACAACAGCAGAAATTGCTATCTTAGAAAGATTAGAAACTCAGCAAAATCATGTTTTATTAACTGATAAATGCAGTCAATGTTATGCTTGTTTACCTTGTCCAGAAAATATTCATATTCCTGAAGTTTTAAGATTAAGAAATTTAGCTGTAGCCTACAATATGACAGATTATGGACAATATCGTTATGGAATGTTTGAAAAAGCCGGTCATTGGTTTCCAGGAATGAAAGCCAACCGTTGTACAGAATGTGGTGATTGTTTACCCAAATGTCCAGAAAATTTAGATATTCCTACCTTATTAAAAGATACCCATGAAAGATTACAAGGGAAAGCAGGAAGAAGATTATGGGAGTAAAAAAAATCAAATGTAGAGACGTTTTAACGTAGAGATGTTCCAGGGAACGTCTCTACAAATATTAGAGATAATGGATATTTAAATTACAGAAATCTTTAAACATTAGTATTTTTGATCCTGACTTCTTCGACTTCTGCTAATGTTTCCACCGTTAAAGGTGTAGATTGACTCGCGCCAGAGAGCAGTTTTAAAAGATTAGGACGAGCATCATATAATAGATAAATAATGCGATCGCCAATTTCCCATTCTTGAGTGGCTGACATTACCTGTAAACGTTGTTCCCGTTCTAGCAAAAGAGGTATTAAAATCCCATCCTGAATTTTTTCTTGTATATGTTCTTGTTGAGATACAAATTCTGCCACATTTAATGTAGTTGCACCTAACTTAACTTGTCCATTACTTAAATATTCATTCCAAGTTTTTATTGATAAATCAGAAACAAAAGCCTGATCAACTTTACTATTAACCACAGGAGAACCTTGAGGGTGCCGGGGAAAAGCAGCTAAAACACAGGGGGGATTAAATTCCTCAGCAGCCCGTTGCGCTAAAACAAAATTTACCTCACCATTACTTGTAATTGCTAAAAAAGTACCCATTGAACCAATTCCGGCCTCTTCGAGTATTTCCCCGTCCAAAGCACTACTAGCAATTACCCGCAGATTTTGGGCTTCAGCTTGGGCTAAACGTTCTGGATCAGTATCAATCATTACTACACTTTCTCCCCGTTCTTGAAAAAAGCGAGCAATTAATAAACCCAAAGGATTACAGCCCACAATTACCGCGCCAGTTGCGTCTTGAGAACTAATTCTTAACAATTTAACCAACCAGCCAGCGGTTAAACCTTGACAAAAAACTGTCATAATAATTGTTAAAAACACTAAAGCCTTAATTGAGTCACCACCATTAATACCGCGCTGGGTGAGTAAAATGGCAAATAAAGAAGCCACAGAAGCCGAAACTATGCCTCTGGGTGCAACCCAACTTAAAAATAGTTTTTGTCGCCAATTTAAGTCACTGTTCCAAGTACAAAAAATGATATTAATGGGACGCACGACAAACATTAACACCAAAACAGTGAATAAACTTCCCCAACCTAAAGCCAAGACACTGGCAATGGATAAATCAGCTGCTAGGAGAATAAATAAAACAGAAACACTGAGAATGGTAAGTTGATTTTTAAAACTTCGCAATAAACGTTCTTCGGGAACTGAAGAGTTAGCAAATACCGCACCAGCCACCACTGTAGTCATAATTCCCGACTCGCTGCGGATGATTTGCGCTAGGGTGAATAATACCCATAATATTGCCAGTACAACCAGATTTTTCAGTTCAAAGGAGATGAAATTGGCACCTTTGAAGATCCAACTCATTAAGTAGCCACCAATACCACCTATACCCGCACCTACACCGAAACGTAAGAGCAGACCAATAATGGCATTAATCGGGTCCGTGTCACCGTTTAAGATTGTATCTAGGACTACATAAGCCAGAATAGCACCCACGGGATCAATGATAATCCCTTCTCCTTCTAACAGCGTTGCTACTTGTCTATCTACATTAATTTGTTGAATTAATGGACCAATTACAGTAGGACCAGTAACAACAACAATAGACCCATAGAGAAAAGCTATATTCCAAGGAAATTCACCCAACCAGTGAGCGGCCAGACCACCCCCCAATAGAGTGATCATTGTTCCCAGTGTCACAAGTAACTGTAAACTAACGGAAACCTTGCCCAACTCCTGCCGATCTAATTTTAGTCCCCCCTCAAACAAAATAATTGCTGTTGCTAGGGAAACAATCACTTCTAATCCTGCCCCTAGTAAGTGCGGTTGCAATAGTCCTAAACCGTCCTTGCCCAAAAGAATGCCTAATAGCAGTAGCAAGACAATACTAGGCAGCTTGAAATATGCAGCCATTACCTGGGCGCTAATGCCCGCAAAAACAGTGATCACCATCTGGATGGTGATTTCAAAAGGTGCTTCCATGTTGTAGATTTTGAGCCATAGATTTCAAATCAAAATCCTGTGTACAGAATCATATAGCAAGGAAACTGGTAAACAAGAGTATCTGGAGACCTTCATAGGACGCGTTGCCCAAACCTAGTAGGAATTTAGGTGTAGAGCCGAGAATACCTACCCAGGTCACGTCTCTACAAGAATCAAAAATCATTTTCACACATCAAATTAGCAACGCCCATAGGAAAACAGCACCCACAAAGTTATCTCACTAAGATTTTAGTAGATTTTATCCAACGGTAAGCAGTTTATTTCCCCCGCTCGCGCCTCCAACCCTTTCCCAGACTGCTAAAAAAAATTTTTTCCTAAACTATTGACATCCTCAAAAAAATCCGCTATATTATTTAAAGTGATGAAAAACAAGCCCCCATCGTCTAGAGGCCTAGGACACCTCCCTTTCACGGAGGTAACAGGGATTCGAATTCCCTTGGGGGTACTAAAGAATGGATAGAAAAAACTTTTTCTATCCTTTTGTGATTTCTGCTTTTCTGTAGTTCCTGTAACGGGAGAATTTGTTAGAGTATGGTTTCTAGAGAGCGCTGACGAATTGCTAAGAGGTTGGCTTGCAGGTCTTGACTGAGGCGGTGTTCAATAATTGATATGGGCATAGTCAGTTTAGGCCAAACTTGGATAGTGTAGCATAGAATTGTCCCTTGTTGTTGACCAAGGAAACAAGGCTCTAAGCACCAAAAACCGGAAAAGCCTTTAAAATCTCCTTCTACCATATTGAATTGGATTAATTTCGGGAATGATTCCTCTAAATCTAAAACTACACGGGCGCAGAATTTAAAATTAAGTAAACTAGCCTTACCAACTTGTTCCAGTCGAATGCCTCCACGAGGATGTTCCAGAAGACTACTTTTGGCCAGATTAGGAATAAAATCAGCTAATGATTCATAGTCCGTGAGAATTTGCCAAACTTTTTCTACTGGTTGGGGAATTTGGATTGTAGCGCTAATTTGCCGCTGTCTGTCTGATAATTTATCAACCTGAATAGCTACTTCACTGGTATCTAAGTTTTCTTGAGGAGAAATGTTGTTGCTGAGTGTAGAAGAATCAGTTACCATTGTTTTTTATTCTATTTCCTATAAATAACCCATAAAGCTGATATTTTGCATCCGAGTTAATAGCTGACGTGGTGTAGCCATAGTGCAAAGTTTAAAATCAAGTTGACAGTTGACAGGAAAATTTTACCCATAGGGGTATAAATGGGTAAAATTAACTAAAATCTCCAACTAGCCAGATAAACTTTCCAGGCTTAGAGGAAGCATATCACCATTTCTAGTCAATCCTAGCAGCATTGACTGTTGTGGTTCAATTAATTTACCTGTGAGGACACAACGTTGTTCTTGTTCAGCTATAGCAGAAATACTGGCGCGAATATCAGATTTAGAAAAACGCGGTTTCCACTCACCAGATTTTTGCTGGATATAATTCCACAGTATATCTCGAATTAGAGACTGATATCCTTGATTACCAGCCATATCTTTAAGTTTATCCTTTAGTTCTCGTTCTAGACGAATACTAGTAACTTCCATATCAGTTGTTGAAGTGCGTGTAATGGTTGGCATGATTTTTTCTCCTTACAGATATATACAGAGTAGTAATACAAGTGTAGTATCTTTAAAAAAATGTTCAATATAGCAAAATAGATTTCATATTTGAGGGTAGAGAACCGTTCAACATGGGTGATGGGTAATTGGTAATGGGTAATTGGTGGTAATTAGTAATTGGAAAAAAGCAAGACAATGATTCACTATATCGTAAGTGATTAGACGAATATAATATCAAATTATACGCTAAAATAAGGCTCAGAAATGCGTGCTGTTAGGAATTGTCTATTGTTTGGTTAAACGAGTACCTGTGTCCACATTCAGCAAACCATCTGGAATTATTTGATATTTTCTCTCCCCAGATAATCCTGCCGAACTTCTCACCTGAACATAAATTAAATCTC
>OMJF01000216.1 GCA_900299285.1 Anabaena sp. 54
AGTAAAAATACTATATTTGTCTCTTCGGAAGGTAATATATACAATCAAACGAATCCCTTTATTGATGAATTTTCCGTGGCTTCTGGACAAACAATTAGTACCCTACCCATACCAGATAAATTTTTACCAGATCCACAAAAGAAAAAAGGTATCCGTAGTAACTTAGGTTTTGAAAGTCTCACCATAACACCTGATGAAAAATTTCTGTTTACAGCCACCGAAAACGCTTTAATTCAAGATGGTAAAGAAGCTAAAAGCGGTATTGGTACTCCTTGTCGGATTTTAGAATATAACCTCTTAACCAAACAGCCAGAACGGGAATTTCTCTACCAGACGCAACCCGTCAAACCTTTCTTTAATCCTACTGGTAAATTTGCTAGTGGTTTATCAGATTTATTAGCACTTGATAATCAAGGTCATTTTATCAGTATAGAAAGAAGTTTTACAGGTTTCGGATTTACAATTTTTTTATTTCAGATTTCCTTAAACAACGCTACCGACATTCATAATTTAGACAGCATTACAAAAGTTGACACCTCTGAAATTAAACCAGTGGAGAAAAAACTATTATTAGATCTACGGAACTTGGATGTATCACTAGATAATATTGAAGGGTTAACCTTGGGAGCAAAATTACCCAGCGGGGAACAATCCCTAATTTTAATCAGCGATAATAACTTCACAAATTTCCAACAGACTCAAATTCTGGCTTTTAAACTCAAACCCGAACCACCAATAACTAGATTATTACGAAGATTGAGAATACTTAACCCATAACAATGTTAAAATAGAGGGTAATCATTGTTTATCTCGATAAATTATGCGGATCTTATTCAATCAAAAATTCAAAATTACAGCATTTATTACCAGTTTATTAGTAGTTGGTTTCATGAATAAACAGCCAATTCAAAAACAACAGACTACAGAAAATTTATCATTGTCCCCAATAGTAGATTCTCCAATTGTAGGATTATCTAATAATTTATTGACTCAAGAAATATCTCAAAAATCTATATTGTATTCAGTGATCAATGAATGGAAACAATATCAATATAGTATCAATTCTCATCAGGTATTAACAACGGGAAAATTACCAAATAATCAAATAAATTTTAATCAGACTGATTTATTAACCGTACTCACAAATACCAGAGAATATTTTGAAAAATATGCTTCAGAAGATCCAGATATTCAAAGGACAGGAATATTAATAACTCAAGGGGTTACAGTTAAAGATATTCTGAAAACATTAGATTTCATGATCACAGTTTTAGAAGAAGATATTGCTAACAAACGGACAACTAGGTTACAAGATCCAAATTTCATTAACGCCAATTTTCGCGTCATGAAATGGTCAGCACATAACCCAGAAAATCCTCAACAGAAACAATTAAGAATTACAAAATATGCGGCTTTTATCCATCCTGGTTCTAGAGAAAAAACCTCCGAATATAATACACCAATTTATGCTTTGAAACCAGAATTAAGTCAAGATAAATTTTACACTAAATATACAAAACAAGATGTTTTGTCAGGTATTTATGAACCAGGAGGTAAAGAATTTGGTAAAGTTAAACCTATTGCTTATTTAACCAGAAATGGTTTAGAAGCAGCATTAATGCAGGGAACAGTATTAGTTAATTTTACTGACGGAACTAAAGAATTTCTAAATGTAGATAAAAATAATGGCATGTCTTATATTCGGGGAGTAAAAGCAACTTCACAAAAGCGGTACTGGTATTTTAAAGAAGTTGATGCAATTAAAGGCTATGGATATAAAATAGATGCTAAAATATCCATTAAACCAGGAGTAACATTTGCTGGAGATGTTCTGAATATTGGTTTAGGGAGAATAATTGTGATTGAAGATAATCAGAGTGGGAAAAAACAGTTAAAAATGGGCGTAATTGCGGATACAGGTGGAGCATTTTTACCCAACCTTTATCAACTTGATTTTTTAGCGGGAACTTTTGCGAGTGAAAAAGATTTTCAGCAGTACATTCATAAATTACCTGAATATACAAATGCTTATATTTTAGTAAAGAAGTGAGAAAGTGATATAGATCCCTGATTTTTCATAGAAATTGGGGATTTGAGTATTTGCTAAACATCAGAGTTTTTGTGATGAGGCTAAAAACATAGTTAAATAAAGAAAGAAGAGGTAAAGGAATTACTAACAAGTGAATTTTAAAATGCTGGACTTTTTCAGAAATTTCCGAGATGAATTTGCTTCAGGTGTATCAAAAGCGATCGCTAATTGGTGGTCAGAGTTCACCCTTCAGACCAAACTTCTGGCTGTCGCTACCTTGACGGTTTCCCTATTTATGAGTGGTTTGACCTTCTGGGCCGTGAATACAATTCAACAAGATGCGCGTTTTAATGATACCCGCTTTGGCCGTGATTTAGGGTTATTGTTAGCAGCTAATGTCGCCCCCCTAATTGCTGATCATAATTTAACTGAGGTAGCCCAATTTTCCCAACGCTTTTATAGCAGCACCTCTAGCGTCCGTTATCTACTCTACGCTGACGAAACTGGGGAGATCTTCTTTGGTATTCCTTTTTGGGAACCAGAGGTGGAACACTCCCTAAGTATTAAGCGCCGAATACAATTACCAGAAGATTATCCTGGTAATGAATATCAGCCTCTGGTCAGACAACATAATACTCCTGACGGAGTAGTTACAGATGTATTTGTTCCCTTAATAGTCAATAAAAAATACTTAGGTCTGTTAGCAGTGGGTATTAATCCCAACCAAACCGCTGTCATATCCACTAATTTCACCCGTGATGTTACTCTGGCGGTTTTTATCACGATTTGGGTGATGGTAATTTTAGCGGGGGTAATTAATGCTTTAACTATTACTAAACCTATCAAGGAATTACTTGTAGGTGTCAAACAAATTGCTGCTGGTAATTTTAAACAACGCATAGATATACCATTAGGTGGTGAATTAGGTGAACTAATTCTTAGTTTTAATGAAATGGCCGAACGTTTAGAACGCTATGAAGAACAAAATATTGAAGAATTAACCGCAGAAAAAGCTAAGTTAGAAACCTTGGTTTCTACCATTGCTGATGGCGCAGTTTTGATTGATAATAATATGCAGGTAATATTAGTTAATCCCACAGCCAGACGTATTTTTAGTTGGGAAAATGTGGATGTTGTTGGTAATAATATTTTACACTATTTACCCCAAGGTGTACAAATTGAAATATCCCGTACTTTATATGAAATGGCTGCGGGTGAATGTGAAAGTGCTGAATTTCGTATCCCAATTAAACAACCAACTCAACGCACAGTTCGCATTCTTTTAACAACTGTTTTGAACCTACAACGGGAAAGTATCAAAGGTATCGCTATTACGGTCCAGGATATTACTCGTGAAGTAGAATTAAATGAAGCCAAAAGCCAATTTATCAGCAATATTTCCCACGAATTAAGAACACCATTATTTAATATCAAAACCTATATTGAAACCTTACATGATTATGGTGAAGATTTGGGAATTGAAGAACGACAGGAATTTTTACAAACAGTTAATAATGAAACTGACAGACTTACACGGTTAGTTAATGACGTTTTGGATTTATCAAAACTTGAATCTGGCCGGACTTACAATTTTGATAAGGTAGATTTACCACAAGCACTAGAACAAACATTACGTACCTATCAACTTAATGCTAAAGATAAAGGTGTGGAACTATTCCAGGAATTAACTCCTAATTTACCTTTAGTTATGGGAAATTACGATTTATTATTGCAAGTTTTTGGGAATTTAATTGGTAATGCTCTCAAATTTACTCCCGCAGGTGGTAAGGTGGTTATCAGAGCTTATCAACTAGATGTTAATTCTAATTCTCATCATCAACCTGGTAAAGTGAGAATTGAAATTAGTGATACGGGAATTGGAATAGCACCAGAAGATCAACAAGCGATTTTTGACCGCTTCTTTCGCGTCGAAAATAGGGTTCATACCCTGGAAGGAACAGGTTTAGGTTTATCAATTGTCAGAAATATTATTGACAGACATCATAGTCAAGTTAATTTAGTCAGTGAGGTTGGTATTGGTACTACTTTTTGGTTTGATTTAGAATTATTTGCGGAAGAAGTTTTATCAACTTTAGAAATCACTCCAGAAAACTTAGAAGTGAAGACAGTTTGATATTTAGGGTTGCTGATACCCACAGTTATTAAGATTTTAAATTCTTACTCTCTGCTACTCTAGGTCGGTGCGTGATATAAATTCAGATAAATTCATATTTCTTAAAGAAGTTGGGTATCTATGTTTTGTTGTCACTTCCAGGCTTATACTTGAATAATAACGATATAATTGGAGTTCATAATCTCATGGCTAAAAAAATATCTCTAATTTAACACAGGAAGAAAGCAAGAAATTTATACCCCTTCAAGGTGAATCAATAATTGAAATTATTGCTGAACCAGTATTAGAACCGCAAATACCAACACCAGAAAATCCCATTCCCGCACTTAAAACTCAGTCGGAACTGGAAGCAATTATAAAAGAATTGCAAAAAACTCTGGATACATTAAAACAAAAAGAATCTACTCTCATTGAGAAAATTAATGCTTTACAAAAGGTAATTGCTGAAAAGCAAACATTAACAGAACGCTTAACAGAAGAACTTTATGAAACCAAACAAACAGCATTACAATTAGCAGATTCTAATTCTCAATTGTTAGAAGAAATCAAGGTTTTTAAACAACCTCATACACAACTTAGTCAGCAAGCTACTCAAATTTCCAAATCAATTCAATACAAAAAATCCCATAGATCAATTGAAAGACTTCAAGAAAAACCAAGTCAAGATAGTGAGGATTTTTCCAAAAATACTTGGTTATATGATTAAAATTAGGAATCACGTCCCGGACTTATTGAAAAAATCTGGGATGTTGTTAATCAGATTAATTCCGAAATTCTAACATAAGTTGGGTGACAATTTCTGGTTGTTCTAAATGGGGAATATGTCCACAATCTTTAATCCAAATTAGCCGACTTTGGGGAATGGCTTTAGCAAATTTCTCAGCGTCCCCAGTTCCTAATATTTTATCATTATCTCCCCATAAAATTAAGGTTGGTTGTGCAATTTTGGCCAGTTGTGGTAATTTGAAAGCACCATAACCGCCACTTTTCGTAAAAGCAATTAAAGCCTGAGTCCAATTCGGCATTTGTAGATGTAATGCGCCGCAGTATAATGTATCCGCAGAGATTAGACTAGGATTTTGATAAGCAGTTCTACAAATGCGATCGCGTACCTTGGGATTGCGTAAAAATTCCGTAGCCCAATAATCCAAAGGAGGAAATATATACTTACTTAATGGGGAATTAGCTTTCAAACCCGCGCTATCAATTAATACCAGTTTTTTTACTGCTTCTGGATAAGTGAGGGTAAAATCTATAGCCGTCGCACCACCCATAGACGCACCCACCAAAATCACAGGCCGATTAATTAAAGTTTGCCAAAAGGAGAAAAGATGAGTTTTAATTGATTCAGGACTATAAGTAATTCCCGGTAATCTATCCGTAAAGCCAAACCCTAATAAATCCACCGCCCAAACTTCATTATTTTCAGCCAGTAAAGGCAAAATTCGCCGATATTCAAGGACAGAACTATCAAAACCATGGATTAATAAAATCGGTGTACCACCCTGACCTTGATGGACATAAGTGGTATTAATAGTTGCATTTATACAGGGAACAGCGATCGCCTGACGTTGGATATTTTGGGCCAAAGCGATAGATGTGGTTTCTGTGAGTTGCCCAACTGCGGGGGGAAGAAAACTTGGAAACATAAAACCCAGTTTACATCAGCGTGTACCACTTGCAGCAATACCCAGTAATTAATTAAAAAAGAAAATTTCCACAAAAATAAAAATCGGTACACAATCCTCGTAAAATAAGAATCAATTATCCCTAACGTAGGAGATTCAGCCCATGCCCATGGCAGTTGGCGTAATTGAGACATTAGGTTTTCCCTCGGTTTTAGCATCAGCAGATGCCATGGTCAAAGCAGCGGGTGTCACCATTGTGTACTATGGTATCGCCGAAGGTGGTCGCTTGATAGTTGCCGTCAGGGGACACGTTGCCGAAGTCGAAACAGCCGTGGCCGCAGGTATTACTGCGGGTGAAGAAATCTATGGTGGTCAGGTTATTACCCACTACATTATTCCCAACCCCCCGGAAAACGTAGAAACTGTCTTACCCATTCACTTCACATCGAAATCCGAACCTTTCCGTATTTTCTAAGTAAATGCGCTATCAAAAATTGAAGTCTTCCTTCATACAAGTAATTTGTAGCCATCTATAACTTTATATTCAAAACAGGAGATGAGAAATGTCATTACAGGCCGTTGGATCATTAGAAACTAAGGGTTTTCCCGCTGTCCTCGCCGCAGCAGACGCAATGGTAAAAGCAGGACGAGTTACCCTAGTTGGTTATATCAGAGTTGGTAGCGCCCGCTTTACAGTTAACATTCGTGGTGACGTTTCCGAAGTGAAAGCCGCTATGGCCGCTGGTGTAGATGCTGTAGAAAAAGTTTATGGTGGTACTTTGGAATCTTGGGTAATTATTCCCCGTCCCCATGAAAACGTAGAGGCTGTATTGCCAATCGCTTATACAGCAGAAGTACAACAGTATAGAGACTCCGTAGAAAATCCCATCATTGCAGCCTCTAACAGAGGTTAATTGAATACTTGATCAATGGGTAAGGGGTAAGAGGATGAATGCAGTAGTCTAAATTAATACTAAAATCGGCTATGGTCAATCACGGCTACACAGATAAAACCTGCTTATGCATCCACCCCAGTGAAATTGGCTTGGGTAGTAGCGAATTTATTCGCTTTTAAAACATCCTCTCATAAACATCCAGCGGTAAAGATTGTAGAGCCGATAATCCCTAAAAGAAGAACCTCTCTACATCCTTTACCGACAATGTCTATTAAATCATCTATTCTTATCTGCGTTTATCTGCGGTCAATCACTCTATAAATCTTATACATAATAAATTAGGAGTTATTAATTGCCACTAAACCGCCAAATCTAATTTCGAGGAGAGCAATATTGCTATGACACAAAATGGGGTAAATATAGCTCAATATTGGCAAAAGCGACTGGCTACAGACTGTCCAGAACAAAGTGAAGCTAATAGAGAAAGTATTATTTCCTGGCTGTTGGGAATAGATATAAACCGGTTTAATTTACTTAACCCCAAAGAATTAGAAATTGCTAAACAAGCAATAGAATATCGGTGGCGAATTTTGCAAAAACGCTATTTAGGAATAAGCAGAGAAAAGGCTTATTGTCAACTTATTAATCGTTTGGGTAGGGTAGTTACGATTAGAAATAAAATTCAGTCTTGGATATCTCTAAGCAGAGATCGTCAACGTACTGTTGTTGATGTACTTCAAGAAGTGCTTCAAGAATTATTACAAAGTGATTCCTATATTCAACAACAAATTAGCCAAATTAACGCATTAACAACAGATAAAAGATTGCGAGATATGTTGTTATTTGCTAGTATTGAAGAATATTGTTTACGTCCAGTTCGCAATCAACCAATATTAATGTACAGGTTTGTTAATTACCTAAGAAGAATCCAGAGAGGAGGCTTAACACAAGTACCTACCAGTGAATTAGTGAAACTTGTTTCCCAGGAGATTATAACAGAAAATAACGATCATCCTGTGAGCTTAATTGATAATCAAGCGATCGCACAATATGAAGAAATTCAATATTTAGAAGAACAACAAGCTAACCGTCAACTAGTCCAAGAAGAATTTGCAGAATATTTATTAGCAAATATTGGACAACTAGCTGTAGATTGGTTGCAGTTATATCTGCAAGGTAAATCTCAAGAACAAATTGCCAAACAACTTAATAAACCTATCAAAGAAGTATATCGTCTCCGAGAAAAAATTAGTTATCATGCCGTGCGAATTTTTGCGATTAAAGGTCAACCAGAATTAGTAGATAACTGGCTTTATACATCTTTGAAGCAAGATAACTTAGGTTTAACAGCAACAGAATGGCAACAACTTGAAGAACAATTAACCCCTTTAGCCCAACAAGTTCTCAACCTGTGTAAAGCTGGTAATTCCCTAGAAGAAATAGCCCAAAAACTACAACGTAAAACCCATCAAGTTTTAAGTGAATGGACCAAAATCTATCTGGTAGCCCAAAAGCTGAGAACTCATAATCATCATTCTTAAAAATCAAGAATTTCTGGTGTAACTTATTTCCTTATTTCCTTATTTACTTATTTCCTTATTTCCTTGCCCTTCGCGCCTTTGCGTCTTTGCGTGAGACAAATTCATACCTTCATTCACCAACACGCAAATTAAAAGTTTATTAAATTACAACCACTTTGATATTATTTGAAGATAATATTGCAAGTAAGTATTGAATTTCATCAAATTCTTAGGCTTTAATATATGTAAAGGCTACTTACCAAAATTGATTTATGACAACTACCATCAACAATACTCCTGATTTAGCTTCTCGCTTCATTAATGGCATTTTAGCGATTAAACCCCTAGCAAACCTGGCCAAACACCAAGCCCGACAAATGATGATTAAACGGGCAGAAAAAATAGGTGTACCCTGGACTCAAGAAGTAGAAAAACTGCAACAGCGTGACTGGGTAAAGGACTTATCAAAAGTTGAAAATCCCCAAATTAAAATTAATTACCCAGAATACTATTTGCGGACATTTCATGCCTACGAACAGGGAAATTTAGGTTGGCCAGCAGCTTTTGAATTAGAAGTAGCTGCTCGCACCGTTCATGCTAGTATCTGGACTGAAGCCGGTTCTCAAGGTGATACTAAACTGCGTCAAAGTTACCACAATATTCTCAAAGAAAAAATTGATCCCCAACCACAAAATATATTAGACTTAGGATGTGCGGTAGGATTAAGTACCTTTGCCTTACAAGCAACTTATCCCCAAGCCAAAATTACTGGTTTAGATTTATCTCCCTACTTCTTAGCTGTAGCTAATTATCGTAGTCAAGAACATCAAACTCAAATTAACTGGGTTCACGCTCAAGCAGAATCTACAGGCTTTACAGATGCTACCTTTGATTTAGTTTCCATTTTTCTGATGTGTCATGAATTACCACAATCAGCAACTCACAGAATTTTTACTGAAGCTAGACGTATCTTACGTCCAGGTGGCCACTTAGCAATTATGGACATCAACCCCAAAGCAGAAAATTACAAAAAAATGCCACCTTATATTTTGACGCTGCTCAAAAGCACCGAACCTTATTTAGACGAATATTTTAGTTTGGACATTGAACAGGCTTTAATTAAGTCCGGTTTTAACGCTCCTACTATTACTAGCAATAGTCCTCGTCATCGTACTATAATTGCCCAGGTGAGTGGATAATTTATTACTAGTCCTATGGGCAGTAATTCCCCCCTTGCTGTTTTTGTGGTTTTACTACCGCAGAACCCCCGCTGCCCCACCTGTGTTAAATTTACTCATATTTTTCATTATTGGCGCTATATCTGGTTTTGTGGCTCTTGGGCTGGAATTTGCTCTGGAAAACACTGCTAACTGGCTTTTAAATTGGCAACAGATACAGCGTCATTTTTTCGGAATGATTTTTCGGCAAATATTAGCAATAGCACCAATTGAGGAAAGTTGTAAATTGGTAGCAGTTATTCTGCCCATTTGCTATTTACAACGTCAGTATTATTTGCGACGTACTACTGTATTTTTGTTTACTATAGCAGTAGCTTTAGGGTTCGCAGCAGAAGAAACCTGGATTTATGTATTTAATGGTACATCCTCAATTTTAGAACGGACTATTGGTACACCGGTTCATCTGATGTTTTCCGCTCCTTGGGGTTACGCTTTGGCGGTATATATTGGTACTAAAACAAGGTGCGATCAAGATCGGAATTTGATTTTTACCGCTTGGTTAAATTCTGTCTTTTTTCATGCTTTAGTTAATATTTTATCTATTGCTGGCAGGTTTCCACAGCCCTTATACTTACTTACTTATGGTTTATTTCCCTTGCTGTTATGGATGTTTTGGAGGTGGGAAAAATTATTGAGAAAATTACAGGGTAAAAGTCCTTTAGTGTTAATTTCTGGACACAGATCCTCAGTGCGTAATTGGCAAAAATGTTTAGTATTATTAATGTTTTTCTTGGGTGGAAATTCTATATTTAGGTTTTTGATTTTGTATAGAAAAATTAGCCCTTTGCGGTGGGAACTTTGGTTTGAGCCTGGGATTTTTTGGTTTATAATTAGGGATATTGCCCTCAATCTCTGTTTAGGAATTTTAGCTTGGTTAATTTATCGGTATTTACGTAATTTAGTGCGTCCTGGGTACTTTTTAAATAATCAATACTTTACATAAGTCCTAAATAAATTTACTATCACCATTTCTGATCATCAATTTCAGAATAGGTATACTTTATGGGAAGTTATACCTCCCATAATATTACAACATATTAAGGAATAGGCACAGATCGCAATAACCGTTCAACTATAGTTTTAGCATTTCGTCCCCCTCTAGGAATGAGACGATGACAAAGAACGTGGGGTGCAAGAAACTTGATATCATCGGGAAGAGCATATTCTCTACCTAAAATAAAAGCCAAAGCTTGAGTAGCTTTTTGTAACGCTACCGTACCACGGGGACTAACACCCAGGGTAATTTCTTCATCATGTCTAGTAGTCCGCACCAATTCTAAAATGTACTCTTGTAAAGATGTTGCTACTTTAACCTGGGAACAAGCTTGACGTAATTTCTGGATATCTTCTAAAGTTACACAAGGTTGTAGATCATTAACTTGTAAACCTGCTTGTAAATTTTGCAGCATTTGCATTTCTTCAGATTCCGAAGGATATCCCAAACTTAAAGACAGCATAAACCTGTCCATTTG
>OMJF01000217.1 GCA_900299285.1 Anabaena sp. 54
ACAGCAAGAATGTTGAATAACGGACAATCTTGTATTGCAGCCAAACGCTTTATTATTGCTGAGGCTGTTGCTGATAAATTTCAAAAATTGCTGTTAGAAAAATTCCAATCTCTGAAAATTGGCAATCCCATGGACCTAGATACAGATTTGGGACCATTAGCAACTTCTAATATTCTCCAAGAATTAGACCAACAAGTTAAAAAAGCCGTCAAAAGTGGCGGTAAAATCCTCACAGGTGGACACCTTTTAACAGAAATGTCGGGGAACTTTTACCCACCAACAATTATCATAGATATTCCTGTAGATTCACCAATTTCTCAAGAAGAATTTTTCGGTCCGGTGGCATTATTGTTTCGTGTTCCTGATATCAATACTGCGATTAAATTAGCTAATGATACTCCTTTTGGTTTGGGTGCAAGTGCATGGACAACAAATACAGAAGAACAAAATCGTCTCATTCAAGAAATTGAAGCCGGGGCGGTATTTATTAACAGCATGGTCAAATCTGATCCTCGTTTACCTTTTGGGGGAATTAAGCGTTCTGGTTATGGTAGAGAATTGAGTATTCAAGGATTACATGAATTTGTGAATGTGAAAACCGTTTGGGTTAAGTAACAGGTACTACACCACGATGACAATTACCAATTACCAATTACCAATTACCAATTACCAATTACCAATTACCAAACTTATGAATACCGCAGAATTGTTAGTACAATGTTTAGAAAATGAAGGAGTTCAATATGTTTTTGGACTTCCGGGAGAGGAAAATCTGCACGTTTTAGAAGCTTTAAAAACATCCTCAATTCAATTTATTACTACCCGTCATGAACAGGGGGCAGCTTTTATGGCCGATGTTTATGGTAGGTTAACAGGAAAAGCCGGAGTCTGTCTTTCTACTCTCGGTCCTGGGGCAACTAATTTAATGACAGGGGTGGCAGATGCTAATCTAGATGGTGCGCCATTAGTGGCAATTACTGGCCAGGTGGGAACAGATAGAATGCACATTGAATCTCATCAATATTTGGATTTAGTGGCTATGTTTGCCCCTGTTACTAAGTGGAATAAACAGATTGTGAGACCGAGTATTACACCAGAAGTAGTGAGAAAAGCCTTCAAGCGATCGCAAACAGAAAAACCCGGTGCTGTTCACATTGATTTACCAGAAAATATCGCCGCCATGCCCGTAGAAGGCAAACCTTTAAATAAGGATAATAGTGAAAAAACCTATGCCTCCTTTGCCAGTATTCGCGCCGCATCTGCTGTAATTTCCCAAGCAGTTAATCCCATCATTTTGGTAGGAAATGGTGCAATTCGCGCCCAATCTAGCGACGCAGTAACCCAATTTGCTACCCAAATGAATATTCCTGTTGTGAATACTTTTATGGGTAAAGGTGTGATTCCCTACACTCATCCTTTAGCACTTTGGTCCGTGGGATTACAACAACGAGATTTTATCACCTGCGGTTTTGATAATTCAGATTTAGTCATCGCCATTGGTTATGATTTAATTGAATTTTCTCCCAAAAAATGGAATCCTGAAGGTACAATTCCTATTATCCATATTGCCGCAACTTCTTCAGAAATTGACAGTAGTTATATTCCCCAATTGGAAGTAGTAGGAGATATTTCTGATTCCCTGAATGAAATATTAAAATTAGCAGATAGACAAAATAAACCCAATCCCTATTCTATTAGCTTACGTCCTAATATTCGGGCTGATTATGAAGAATACGCTCAAGATGATGGGTTTCCTATTAAACCGCAAAAATTAATTTATGATTTGCGGCAAGTGATGGGACCAGATGATATTGTGATTTCTGATGTGGGCGCACATAAAATGTGGATTGCTAGACATTATCATTGTCATAGTCCCAATACTTGCATTATTTCTAATGGTTTCGCGGCTATGGGTATTGCTATTCCTGGTGCATTGGCCGCAAAATTAGTCTATCCAAATCGTAAAGTTGTGGCTGTTACTGGTGATGGTGGTTTTATGATGAATTGTCAAGAATTAGAAACAGCTTTGCGAGTGGGAACTCCCTTTGTAACTCTGATTTTTAATGACGGTGGCTATGGTTTAATTGAGTGGAAACAAGAAAATCAATTTGGTAAAGGTAATTCATCTTTTGTTCATTTTGGTAATCCTGATTTTGTCAAATTTGCTGAAAGCATGGGATTAAAAGGTTATCGAGTGGAATCTGCTGTAGATTTAGTTCCTATGCTCAAAGAAGCGCTCGCTCAAGATGTTCCAGCAGTTATAGACTGTCGCGTAGATTATCGAGAAAACAGTCGTTTTACTAAAAAAGCCGGTGAGTTAATTTGTGAAGTCTAAATATTCCTAAATATTCCTAAAGATTGATTATTTATCGGGGTGGTTTCTCCACCCTGGATGATGATTTTAACTCACGTACAGATCACGCAGTTTGAGAAATGGAGTTTTTACTTTTTATGGCTGAACTCAGCAACAAAGAATACAGATTTATCATGGTGAAGGTGTTATTTATTAATAATAATAATCCTCTCTGCCTAATCTAAATTTTGTTTTTGTATTTGTGTATTTGTGTATTTGTATTATTATTATTTATAACGGGAATCTGTGGGTTTATATAGGGTCATTTTTGTAGTTAATGAAGTTTTCAATTTTCACTGATTTTTAGTAAGAGGAATAAATACGGTTTTGACAATTTAATAATATTGGAAATTTGGACAAGATGCTATTTTCTTAACATTCATGTTCATGCAAATTTGTCAAAATCCCAATTGTTCCAACCCCTTTAATCCCAAAACCTCTAAATTTTGCCAAAGTTGTCAAGAAAATAACTTTGGAGAAATGCTGCGAAACCGTTACCGGGTTTTAAGATTATTAGGTGAAGGTGGTTTTAGCAGAACCTACGCTGCTGAAGATGTAGATAGACTTAATGCACCCTGTGTTATTAAGCAATTTTTCCCCCAGGTTCAAGGAACTGGACAACGTGCTAAAGCTGCGGAATTTTTTAAAGAAGAAGCTTTTAGATTGTATGATTTGGGAGAAAACCACTCTCAAATTCCGCGACTTCTGGCTTATTTTGAACAAGGTTCTAGTTTATATTTAGTCCAGGAATTTATAATTGGTAAAACTCTCCTGGAAGAACTGCAAAATCAAGCTTATAATGAAGACCAAATTCGTCAACTTTTAGCTGATTTATTACCAGTTTTGGATTTTGTTCACAAACATAATGTCATTCACCGCGATATTAAACCAGAAAATATTATTCGTCGAGATAGTGATCAAAAACCTGTCTTAATTGATTTTGGTGGTGCAAAACAAGTTACTCAAACTAGTTTAGCTAGACAAGCAACAGCTATTTATACTCTCGGTTATGCACCAACGGAACAAATGGCCGGGTTTGCTTGTCAAGCAAGTGATTTATATGCTTTGGGTGTAACTTGTGTGCGGTTATTAACTCAAGATTTACCATTACAAGATGATTATGGACAACTAAAAGATCATCTTTATGATGCTATGAATGCTAAATGGTTATGGAAAGAACGTTTACAACTTAAAGGAATTACTATTAGTGATGAATTTAAGCAAATTTTAGATAAATTACTCCAACATTTTGCTAGTGATAGATATCAGTCAGCAATCGATGTTTTACATGATTTGAATTTTGCTAAATCTCCCGTCGTGATTAAATTCCCCCCTGTTTCTAAACCACCATTAACACCATTACCTCCACCACCTCCCACAAAAATTATTGTTCCCTTACCTCCTTTAAATAACTTTGATTTTTATGTCATTACTGTAGACACTACTGGGAGAGAAGTTAACCGTGATAGGCGCAATTCTAAATATTTTCATGAGGAATTAGGCAGAAATACAACCTTAGAAATGGTGTCAATTCCTAAGGGAACTTTTATCATGGGTTCTCCTATTTGTGAAGGTGATAGTGATGAACGTCCCCAACATCAAGTAATAGTTCCATCTTTCTTTATGGCTAAATATCCTATTACTCAATCCCAGTGGAGAATAGTAGCAACTTTACCAAAAGTTCAACAAGAATTACATCCCAACCCCTCGAAATTTAAAGGTACAAATCTGCCAGTAGAAAATGTTTCTTGGTATGAAGCTGTAGAATTTTGTGCTAGATTAAAAATTAAAACTGGCAGAGAATATCGTCTACCTAGTGAAGCAGAATGGGAGTATGCTTGTCGCGCGGGAACTAATACATCTTTTCATTTTGGAGAAACAATTACCTCCGATTTAATTAATTGTAGTGGTAGTGATACTTATGCTGGAGAACGAAAAAGTAGATTTCGTAAACAAACAACAAATGTTGGTTATTTTGAAGTCGCAAATGCTTTTGGTTTATATGATATGCACGGTTTAGTATGGGAATGGTGTGCCGATCCTTGGCATAATAACTATCATGGAGCGCCTATAGATGGTAGTGTCTGGGAAAATGGTGGTGATCAACATCGTCGAGTTTTAAGAGGTGGTGCGTGGAATTTTAACGCCGAACTTTGTCGCAGTGCTAGTAGAAGTTGGAATGAAGCAGACGGTGGTTTACGAATTTGTGGTTTTCGAGTAGTATTTTCTGTTTAAATTTAGTTAGTAGTGAGGACTTTAGTCCTCCGTCTTCAACATCAATTATAGGGTGTGTTATCTGGGAATTTTTAACACACCCTAATAAATTAATCAATTAGATGATTTATTTTTTGAAAATCCCTAACCTAATCTAAATTAAATTCCACAAATTCCGGTAATCCTGGATATACCATATTCCGATCTATGGCTGATAATATCTTCTGATCAGAATTAGGAGAATTTAAACAACGACAAACTAATTTAGCAACATCTGCACGATGAATAGTCCCCACAATTTGAGGATTTTCAGTTAAAATTCCATTGTTGGTAGCAGGTTCTGATTTTAAACCACCAGGACGAATAATTGTATAGTTCAGTCCGCTGGAAATGAGATATTGTTCAGCTTTTTCCTTTTCAATTAAAACGGGTTTGAGTGCTGCTGCTGTCAAATATTTAGCAATTTCTTGGCCAACACCGCGACTAGCACCCGCTAGAAAAATGTAAGATGTGATTGACATAATTAGTTGATAAAAAAGATCCTATATTTACATCTATCACAAAATGATTATTTTAGAATGGAACTATTTCAAATTCAAAAGTAGCAAGCAAACGCTCATCAATATAAACTTCTATTTGGTGTTTACCTAAAGGATCTCCAGGAGAAATAGTCCAGAAATTTTCAATCACACCATTCACAGGTGTTTGTATTCGGGTCGAAGTTGCCGTTTTTCCATCTTTTGATATGGAGAGATTTTGACGATTTTCTGTGATCCAAGTTTCGGGAGGTTTTGGTAAAGTTAAAACTTCTCTCCATTGGACTTTGTTTGGATAGTTATCAAGTTTAATTCTCCAACCATAAGCATCACCTTCTTTTAACGGAACGGTAGTTGTTGGAAAAAAATTGACCTTTCCTGATGAATTAATTATCCTGACTCCAAATTCAGTTTTATTAACAGCTAGTTGCTGATTAGTAATTGAATTACTATATTTTTTTTGACTTGCGGCTAAAGCAATATCAGAGTTATTTAAACCCGATATTATTAATGGAAACATCAAAAATAACGAAACTACTAAAACCTGTGTATTGGCAATTTTTATCAACATTCTTTTGTCAGAAAAAAGTAGGATAGAAAACATATATATCCTACTTGATCAAGATATTTTTGGCAATAGTTAATCTTCGTCAAGTGCAGGTAAAATTTCCTCAAATTGCCAAAGTTGATCTTTATTTTTCAGAAACCAAATTCGAGTTTCCGTAGTTAATTTACCCCAAATAATATCAGCGGGAACATGGGGAGAAGCATATTGAAATTCTTCACCGATAATTCTGAGATTATCTTCTATATTTCTAGGAATACCAAAATCCCGCCAATCAATTTTAACATTTCTGCCAGTAACTCCCGCAGTTGGGTCAAAAATTAATTGTGAGGTTCTAACTAAGTCAGCAAAGTGTTGCGGTTTTAATCCAATTACTTCTTGGATTTCAGGTGATTTATGGGCATCTTCAGACATTTTACTGGAGTTATGTAGATGTGTACTTTAGAGAACTTACTACCAGAGATCATCCCACTCTCTTTAGTTTAGCTCAAAAAATTGAGATAAAATTTAAGAATAAAACCTCTAATAAAGTTTTGGTTGGTAATTTGATTTAACAATTTCTCTGATTTTATTGCTACCCTCAAATTAGAGGGGGAATTTTGTTTTTGTAGTGTCATTACAGGATTGACGATCAAATTTCTAGCTTCAATTAGAGACTTATTTTCATAATGAGGTATAATAATATGCTGCAAAAATTCCGTAATCGGACGGAAGCAGGAAAACTGTTAGCTGCTCAGTTAACAGAATATGCCCATTGTCCTGATATTTTAGTATTAGGGCTTCCCCGTGGCGGTGTACCTGTGGCTTATGAGGTAGCAAAGGAACTTAATGCACCCTTAGATATCTGCTTAGTGCGGAAACTAGGTGTACCTGGACATAAGGAATTGGCTATGGGGGCTATTGCAACCGGAGGAGTCCGTGTCATGAATGATAATGTTGTAGATTCATTGCATATCTCCCAAGCAACTATTGATGAAGTAGTAGCAATAGAAATGCGGGAATTAGACCGCCGCCGCCACGCTTATCGCGGTAATCTTCCGAATTTAAAAGTAAAAAATCATACAATTATTCTGGTTGATGATGGTATTGCTACGGGCGCTACTATCCGAGCAGCGATCGCTACATTGAAAAAACAACAACCTCAGAAGCTTGTAGTAGCCGTTCCCGTGGCGGCGGTATCTACCTGTGAAGAATTAAAAGCAGAGGTAGATGAGGTTGTATCAGTAATAACACCTGATAACTTGTATGCGATTGGCATTTGGTACGAGGATTTTCAGCAAACAACCGACGCTCAAGTATGTGAACTTTTGACAACGCAAAAATTACTGATAGCCAAGGACTCCTAATCGAAGTTAAAGTTATTTAGAGAACACTTGGTGTCAGTTAAGAAAGTGTCACTCTCTACACTAGCTGTTTGGTGTTCAAACAAGTATGATTAGTAAATGCAAGGAGTGATACCACTTTACTTGACACTTGTTACAACTTCCCTCGCGCTGCTTATACTTCCTGCTATTTGAGTTGCGAGTCTAAAATGTCACAAAAATAGTAAAGTAGTATAAAGTTATACGGGGAAGCGCTTGAGTTATAAAAAACTCAGGCGTTTTTCTTGTTTATAACTACTAGAAGTTTGACTTTAATTGCACATTTGCAAGCCTCTTTTGGTCAGAATAAGAAGAGGATAATCCAAAATCCAAAATCCAAAATCCAAAATCCAAAATCCAAAATCCAAAATCCAAAATCCAAAATCCAAAATCCAAAATTGATTGACAGAGAGTATATTGTGGAGATAGAGGTTTTGTTACTCAATTAGGTTAACAAGATATGGACACCGAGGAACTAAAACGAAGTTATGCTGCGGGAGAAAGATATTTCGTTTCGGCTAAATTAGTCAAAGCTAAATTAATTAATGCTTATTTACCAGGAATTAATTTATGGGGAGCAGATTTAAGTGGAGCAAATTTAGCTAAAGCTAAACTGTGGGGAGCGAATTTGAGTAGAGCGAATTTAGCCCAGGCCAATTTGACTAGAGCGAATTTATCTGGTGTTAATTTAACTGAAGCAAATCTTAGAGGTGCTAGACTGCATTACACCAAGTTCTACGGAGCGAATTTACATGGTGCATATTATGATGAAAGTACCAAATTTCCTAGAGATTTTAATCCTCTTAGTCACAATATGCAAAAGTTGTAAATACCTAAACCGCTTCTGTTGTTGGTATGGGGAATATTTCTCATTATATTTAATCTTTTAAAGTAGTGAGCAATAAGAAAATAGGAATAAAAATTAAGTATTTTTAGGTAAATTTATGACAGAAATTAAATTTGCTATTGAAGGTGAAGACGCAATTACAGCCACAAAAGAAATTTTAGCAATTGAGGTCCGCAACGGTAGACGATTGTTGTTAGAAAATGCTACAAAATTCTGTATTCATAACCCTGGACAAAACTATAAAATTATCTTTGCCAGTGACAATTATGAATATGAGCGATTACCCTGATTTATTTAGGTTTTATAGGCAGTTAGGATATTATAAATATAGCGTAAAAGGTGAATCAGATGGTTGTCACAATTTCTCAAACTGAAAAAAATCCAGTTGGAGCTTTGCTATCAAATCTCACATGGGAAACTCTGGAAAAATTAGATGCGGATTTGGCAGAAACTGGAGCGCAATTAACTTATTTAGATGGGTGTTTAGAAATTATGGCTCCTTTATCTGATGCTCATGAAGAACCTAAAAATACTTTAGGTCAGCTTTTGGAGATTTATATGCGGGTGAAAAATATTCGCTTTTATGGACGTGGTAGTACGACAATTGGGACAAAAGAATTAGGCGCACGCAAAGAACCAGATGAGTCTTATTGTTTGGGTACACGCAAACCAGTTCCAGACTTGGCAATTGAAGTAATAGTCACCAGTGGTGGAATTGACACCCTAGAAATTTATCGTCGAGTCGGAGTATCAGAGGTTTGGTTTTGGCAAGATGGTGTAATTTCGGTTTATTGTTTGCGTTCTACAGGATATGACTTAGTAACTAAGAGTGAATTATTACCAGAATTAGATTTGCGTTCACTAGAGTTTTATTCTCGAATGGCAGATCAATATGATGCAGTGAATGCTTTTATGCAATTGTTAATGTAGAAACCTGGTTATAACAAAATATTGATTAAGTCATTGCAAGAGACATTTAAGGAAATGTCTCCCTTTTTTGGAAATGTCTAATCAACTTTAAACCTAGCTAATAATTCCTCACGGGAAAGATTAGATAAATTAAGTAATAACTGGGTTCTTTCTGTTAATGAAAGTTCCATTAACGGACTGACAATAGCAGATAACTCCTCATCTAAATTACCAAAACGGACTGCTAATAAACTCTCTACCATCAAACGCTGTCCGTCTTTTTGTCCTTCCTGTCTTCCTTCCTCTATTCCCTCTTGTTTCCATTCTTCCCGTTGTTTAAGATACGCTGGTGATAAACTCATAATTAACTCCCTTGCTTCTTCATCATTAACATCACTATTCAATTCTAAATTTTTCCGCCAAGATGCGAAAATTTCCATTAATCTATCCCATTTATCATTCTCTTTTGACAGTTCAACTACTTCGCTGATAGCTTCATTTTGAGTTCTACCTTTTCCCATTACCCTTAACCATAGTGTATCCTCTGTCATGGATAACTGATTGATAGCCACAATAGCCGCTTTCTGGTATTTTGGCAGAAAATAAACTCCTTTTTCCCATCCCTCCTTTATTTTTGCTCCAAACCCTTCCAGGATTCTTTCAGAACAAGTGGGTGTTAAAATCCATAGAAAAGGTAATTCTTCTTCAGAAATAGAACGTTTTTCTCTTTTGGCTTGTCTTAACAATTCACTCTGAACACTATACAATTTTAACAAACAACTTCTAATTTCTATCTCATTAGGTGCATTACGGTAAGGTTCAAATAGACAGCTTGTAACCGCCATTTTTCCTAATAATCCTAATTCGGAATTTGTAGATGTTGTAGTCGGAACAAACCAAACATCTATTTCTTGAACTTCGCTTTTTACATCTTTGCTGGTTTCTACCGTACCTAGAGGTTTTAATAATTCTTCTAGATATTCTTTGGCCAGTTGGTCGTGGACTTGTCGTGTCATGAATTTCTTAGTCCGCGCCGGCGGACTTTGTTTGTATAGCCGTAATTTCTAATCACCAGGGCTTGTTTTTGAATTAGGAATTGTACAGTAAGTGCCAAAACAACATACACTTTTTGTGAATTAACCTCACAATCATGAGTTGGCCATGAATAAGTTTTTATTTGTCAGTGATTTAGATCATACCTTAGTAGGCGATGATCAGGCATTGTTGGTATTGAGCGATCGCTTGCAACAGCATCGTCAACAATATGGTACAAAGATAGTCTACTCTACAGGGCGATCGCCTGTGCTTTATCGAGAACTCCAACAGGAACAAAATCTCTTTTCCCCAGATGCTCTAGTTCTCTGTGTTGGTACGGAAATATATTTGCATGGTAGCAACCATCCTGACACAGAATGGGCAGATATTCTCTCTCAAGGTTGGGACAGGGAAAAGATCTTATCTATTACTGAACAATTCCCGGAATTAGTGTTACAATCGGATACAGAACAACGTCCTTTTAAAGTCAGTTTTTTCCTCAAAGCCGAATTATCGGGCATTTTACCACAACTTGAGACAGAATTGCAAAAATCCCAACTAAATATAAAATTAATTTATAGTAGTGAAATCGACCTTGACATTTTACCCCATACCAGCGATAAAGGTCAAGCAATGCAGTTCCTCCGTCAGAAGTGGAAATTTGCAGCCGAGCAGACTGTTGTTTGTGGTGATTCAGGTAATGATATTGCAATGTTGGCTGTCGGTAGGGAACGGGGAATCATTGTCGCTAATGCTCGTGAGGAGTTACTGCAATGGTATCATCAACATCCCGCTGACTATCGTTACCTCGCACAAAATCCTTATGCTGCGGGGATTATGGAAGGTTTAAAATATTTTGGTTTCCTAGAATGATTAGCTATCTTAAAGGTATCGTCGCTGGTGTCCAAGCCATTACTCCTAATCGTGTTATCTTAACCTTAGAGGTAAATGGCATCGGTTACGATTTGCAAATTCCTCAACGTCTGTCCAACCAGTTAACATCTACTGGAGATGTGGTACAAATTTTTACCCATTACCAGATCCGGGAAGAAGTACCTATACTCTACGGTTTTTCTTCTCCCTTGGAACGGGATTTATTTCGTCATTTACTCAGTGTCAGTGGTATTGGTGCGGCCTTGGCCATCGCACTATTGGATACAATGGAATTACCGGAGTTAGTTCAAGCTATTATCGCTGCTAATATCCAAATCTTAATTCAGGCTCCTGGTATAGGCAAAAAGACCGCTGAACGCATCTGTTTAGAACTCAAGAGTAAATTAATCGAATGGCGCAAATCAGCGGGCTTCTTCGTCGCTACGGGCGGACCTGCACCAGGAATTTTAGAAGAAGTGCAAATGACTCTCTTTGCTTTGGGGTATACTGCTCATGAAGTTAGTAATGCTTTGCACGTCGTTAGTGAAGATGTTGGTTTACCCAAAAACGCCTATGTAGAGGATTGGATTAGACAAGCGATCGCTTATTTGAGCAGCAACGATATGATTTTACAGTAGATTACAGGATGAGGAGGTACAAATATTCATAGTAAAACTCTTATTGTGTCTGTATACTACAGGCTTATATGTACCTCAATCATAATGCAATCATATTCAATATCATGTCCGCTTCAATCCTGATCATATCTGTTGAGGCTGGTGATTGGTGATGGGTAATTGGTAATTGGTGATGGGTAATTGGGAAAAGACAATACAATAATTAACTAGATCGTAAGTGATTGGACGGACATATAACCTGACCTAATTACCCCCTCTACAATATACAATATAGTAGTTATAGGAGGAAAGAATGTACGACAGCGATAAACGTAAACTATTATCAGCATTGTGTCACGGAGCAATTTTTTTAGCACTACAATTGTCTCCGTCGGTTTACCCATAGCTATATTATTTGTATCAGATGATCCTGTCGTCAAAGAGAACGCGAAGGAATCTATCAATTTCCATTTTAATGTTTGGTTTTATGGAGCAATTCTCGCAGCTTTGTCTTTTTTAACCGGTTGGTTGATTTTACCCCTCATTATCCTGTTACCATTAGCAGGTTTAGGATATATATTACATTGGGGATTAACAATCTGGGCGCTAATTGCTGTTTTCAGTAGTCCTGAACAACCTTACCATTATCCGTTTATTTTCCGGGTTTTTTAAAAGATAATATTTCCCTGCTGCTGTCACCTACGGGAATAGGGAATTAACCGCGATAGACCAGGAAACGATATAAAATCATTCAGAATATTGACTGAATTTTTTAAAGACTGTTTTTTGCTGTTGATCAGCAAATGTCCATCAAGTTGTAAAATATAAAATGCCCCACAGCTTCATCAACAGCAGGGCAAAAGACAGTTAAAGCACTGCTTGTAGTTTGTCTGAATAGAGCCAGCTAAAAAACTGCTTCTGTGACGCTTTATTCTGTGTCCATCCTATTGTTTTCTCTGCACAAAATTTATGTTTCCTATCCACCGCCCTCGTCGTCTCCGTAGCCATACCCAATTACGCCGTATGGTACGTGAAACCGTTTTAACTACTAGCGATTTGATTTATCCATTGTTTGCTGTACCAGGAGAAAGTATAGCCAAAGAAGTCAAATCTATGCCTGGTGTTTATCAACTTTCTGTAGATAAAATTGTTGAGGAAGCTAAAGAAGTTTATGATTTAGGCATTCCCGCAATTATCCTATTTGGAATTCCTGAAGATAAAGATATAGATGCTACCGGCGCGTGGCACGATTGTGGTATTGTCCAAAAAGCAGCAACCGCAGTTAAAAATGCCGTTCCTGATTTAATTGTCATAGCTGATACTTGTTTGTGTGAGTATACAAGTCATGGCCATTGTGGTTATTTACAAGTTGGGGATTTAACAGGTAGAGTATTAAATGACCCAACTTTGGAATTATTAAAGAAAACCGCAGTTTCCCAAGCTCAAGCTGGTGCTGATATTATCGCACCTTCGGGAATGATGGATGGTTTTGTGCAAGCAATTCGCTCAGGTTTGGATGCAGCGGGCTTTGAAAATATCCCTATTATGTCCTATGCTGCTAAATATGCTTCAGCTTATTATGGACCATTTAGAGATGCGGCGGACTCAACACCACAATTTGGAGATAGACGCACGTACCAAATGGACCCCGGTAACGCTAGGGAAGCCCTAAAAGAGATTGAATTGGATATCGCTGAAGGTGCGGATATGCTCATGGTTAAACCAGCATTGGCATATATGGATATTATCTGGCGCGTTAAAGAAGCTAGTAATTTACCTGTAGCGGCTTACAATGTGTCTGGTGAATATGCAATGGTGAAAGCAGCGGCTTTAAATGGCTGGATTGATGAGCAGCGTGTTGTTATGGAAACTTTGACCGGTTTTAAACGTGCTGGTGCTGATTTGATTTTGACTTATCACGCTAAGGATGCGGCTCGGTGGTTGTAATTTAAGATATTGTCTCACGCAGAGGCGCAGAGGCGCGGAGAGTGTTTTTGTGTTTGGGCGTGAGATTTTTTTTGTGATTTTTGTGGAGTTTATGGAAATTAATACGGGGGGAATTTTTGTAGAAGTACCGAAAGTTCTGAAAATATCCTTTGAGATAGTTGACTGAAATTATTGACTACTTATGCAATAATTTTCACATACACACTATTTAACGGACTATAGACTTTGTGACTTTGACAAAAATTACCCCTGGACAATCACTGACAGGTACACAAAAGAATGGTTTGCGGTTAGTTTCCCTATGGGGTGGGGGTAAACGCGATGTGGTGTTGGCTATTGATGTAACGGAAAGTGTGGGTTTTAATGATCAAGGACGTATTCGGTTGCGTCAAATAGTTGAAAACAGTCTTAAACCCGGAGATTCTGTTTATGTTGTTCCCTTTGCTCAAAATGCGGTTTTTGATGATGTGATATCTATAGAAAATCCCTTGGGAACACCTATATATTTTAGCAATAAAAATTCAGAAAATATTAATAAAGTATTAGCAAAAGTTCCTTTTAATTATGATCCAAATCGTTATGGTACAGATATTCAAAAAGCAGAGTTAACAGTATATCAAGGTATTGCTCAAATTAATCAAAATCGAGTTTCTAAAAATCAACCTATTAAACCCCAGTCCGTTGTTTGGATTACTGACGCACCTTTGTTTACTCCACCAGGAATTACTTCCGAAATTTGGATAGAAACCCCTGCTGATAGTCCTTTGAGAATACCAACATCACCGGAAAGTCAAGAAAGACAAAATTGGTTAAATGCTTTACCTTTAAAAGAGCGATCGCTCACAATTAAAAATCAAGATAATAAAGATTACAAATTATCTGTAGTAGACATTAATCCCACAGTTCAGGAATTTTGTACACCAGCACCAGGAGGAAAAGAAACTTGTTTAGTTAATCCTTATTTAGTCAAACAGTTATGGTTTCCCAGTCTGATTTTATTATTATTGATGGCTGCTGGAGTTTGGAGTCTATGTAAATTTGCCAGATTACAAAAAAAATGGAAATTGCAAATCACCTTTGAAGATAATACAGAAGATGAAGAAAAATTATGTATACTACCAAATAAGAAAAAAATCGCCTTATGTGAAGATGATCCTAGCTGTGAGGATTCTATTGACTGTCCCGGAGGAGAAATTAGAGGCTATTTACAACGTCAAGGAGAAAAACTATATTTAGTCCCAACACCAGAGGGAAACATTCAACTAAACAACAAAAAAGTGACATCAAAGACTCTCATAACCAATTCTAGATTTACGCTAAATTGTCCAGATTCACGCCAGCGTGATTACCAAATAAATGTTAAAATTGAAAAATAGTATTCAGGGGAAAAACTATGACTCAAGCATCTGTAAAAGAAACCCAATCTAGAGGCATTAATCGCACAATTTGTATCGGTTTAGGTGGCACTGGTAGAGATGTATTAATGCGAATTAGACGGTTAATTGTTGACCGTTATGGCGACCTAAATAACTTACCAATTGTCAGTTTTGTTCACATTGACACAGATAAAGCAGCCACCCAAGTTACAGGAATTAGAACAGGAAGCACCTATCATGGTGTGGATTTAAGTTTTAAAGAAGCTGAAAAAGTCGGCGCTACCATGTCATCAAGAGATGTCACCAGGTTTGTAGAAGAATTAGAACGCAGTTCAGAATATAGTAATTATGGACCTTATGAACATATTCGGAGATGGTTTCCTCCCCAATTATTACAAAATATCCCAGCAGTAGAAGAAGGTGCAAAAGGGATTAGACCTGTGGGAAGATTGGCTTTTTTCCACAACTACCGCAAAATTCAAGCAGCTATTGAATCCGCAGAAAAACGCACGAAAGGCCATGAATCTTTATTACTACAATCAGGTTTAATCATAGAACCAGGACTAAATATTTTTGTTGTCGGTTCTCTTTGTGGTGGTACGGGAAGCGGAATGTTTTTAGATGTTGCTTATACCCTAAAAAATCTTTATGGTGAAGACGGCGCTCAAATTTTGGGTTATTTAGTAATTAGTCCAGAATTATATGGTAATACGACCAGCATGATTGCTAATACTTATGCTGCATTACAAGAACTAAATTATTATAGTTCTCCTGGGACAAAAT
Source organism: Anabaena sp. 54 (assembly GCA_900299285.1). Lineage (GTDB taxonomy): Bacteria > Cyanobacteriota > Cyanobacteriia > Cyanobacteriales > Nostocaceae > Dolichospermum. The sequence continues at coordinate 15,417 of OMJF01000217.1, forward strand.
TTGAAGCCCTTTATGATACTCAAAATGTAGTTTCTGTAATAGAAAAGCGTCCACCATTTAACTACACCTATTTAATAAGTAATCAAGCAACAGCAGAATATTCAATACTTACCCAAGGTAAATTATGTAATGTAATTGCCCACAAAATAGCTTTAGAATTTTCTGGGGAATTAGCAACTTCTATGAAAAGAAATAGAGATAATTTACAAGAACATATAACCAAGTACGATGATCATCCACGTCGTAATAGCCAAAACTACTTAACATTTGGACTATCGGCTATTTATTTTCCTCGTGATACTATTATCGAAATTGCTTTAACAAAGGTAGGTTTAGAGTTAGTCAGATTTTGGTTAAATGGTAAAGGTCAAAGTCCAGATCCTATTAACTTACTTGAGCAATTTTTAATTCAACATAATTGGCATAATGACTTAGGCAAACGAGATGGTTTAACTAATAAATTAGCAGAGTCTGTAGAAGAATCTAATAAGACCTTTAGTAATAGTCTCAAAACTTGGCAAAATAAATTATCCCGGTTAATTTCTGAATGTAAAAACAAAAATGACCGCACTAATATCCGTCAACAACTAGCAACGGAATTTTATAAGCAATTTCGCACAGTGCAACCAGGAGAAACAGAAAGTATTCGCGGTTATTGGTTGACCAAATTAATGCAAGCTGCTCCTAAGATTATCAAAGAACTGAATGGGAATATTGATGATTATGTGATGCAATTACTCACACCAGTAGATCCTAATTTCTCCATTAAAAATACACACAATTGGTTAGATTCTCTGCGACATGAACTACATAAATATCAACAAGATTTGCAAGAATCAATTACCGATTTTGGAGGTATGAAACGATTAGAAGACGTAGAAAGAAAATGGGAGAATGCAGAACAAACAATTGAAGATATGGAAAATAAACTATCTATTCCCTTTGTTGATTTCAAAAACATTCCATTTCAGGACGAGTGCAAAAAAGTAATACAAGAAGTTTACAAAATTATCAAGCATAATTTTGAATTAACCGTACTGCAAGAAACTTTGAAAATGGTCAATCAATTACAAAAGCAAGTTCAAGAAAAAGAAAAGCAAATTGCAGCTTTTAGTAGTTTAGTAGAGGACTTAGAAAGTGCTTATGAAAAAGAGGAAAGAGAATTAAAACAATTGAATTTCGATGAAATGAGTGGAGAGGCAATTTTTGATGCTGAAGATATAGAACTCTGCTATCAAACAATGATTCCAGAAAATGATAGTCGTCCTCAACTAATATTAGCAAGTTCAGAACTTACTGAACAAACCGATAGGGGAGCATCTTTAGGATTTTTCCTGAATATGGAACGCACTACCTATTCTCAGCTAAAAGAAAAAATTGATTTAAAAGTCAATACTTTGTTTGCTTTTCGCGGTAGAAATATTGTAACTTCTGTGATTAAACGCTTCATGCAAAAATATTCTTTATCTGCACGTTCAGTTCGTTTAAAGCAAATTATCCAGGAATCTCAACCACTTTTACGTTTAGATTTGGAGGATAGATATTTTGTAGATGATAAGGGGAAAAGTAGTAAATTAATAGGTTACAAGGATACAGAAGAATCAGAAGTCGCACAGTTTAAAAGTCTGTTGACGCAGGATTTATCTGTACAACAAAGTGACTTAGAAGAAGTGCAAGCAGATGATGAAATTTTATTGGTGAATGAATATGGTGGGTTTCCCTTGAGATTAATTATTGGTTTGGGAAAAATGAGAAATCCATATTTAAAAGAAAAAAATTCTGGTAAATCTTTTTTGCACAATGATTATCGTATATCCTTTCCTGATATCATCCCACCTAATGCTGCAAAAATGGAAGAAGTAGAAAATATTTTTTATCCTTGTTTAGCATTAGAACTACTGGTAGAAAATCATGATACTCAAGAATTAGAGTTTCAATATTATGACCATTTTCAGAATAGCTATGATACTGTTTCTTTGAGTGGAATTTGGATAGAATCTTTGGAATATCTAGCTATTCACCCCAATATGACCGAAGCATTAAAGCAAATTTTGGATAATACAATTCTAGAAATTGAAAATAATCCCACGTTATGGGTAAATGAATATTTGCCCAAGTTGCGCCAATTTCCTGATAAACTAACCAGAATTTCCGAAGATAATCCTAATTCCCTCTATAAGACAAGAGTATATACAGATACAAGGAATACTAACGATAATACAAAGGAGGGCGTTATCAATCGTTTTTTGAAGAAAATGGAGGCGAAATTCAGAAACACAAATTCACTTTTACCAAGAAACAATATAGGAATTCAAAAATCTATTGTGGGGGAAATAGTTGCTAATTCTGCTGATAATCGCTCAAGACGACGACAAGAATTAGAGCAGCTTAAACAAGAGTTGGATGCAGGTTTTATGAATTTAGAAGAATACGAACGAGAAAAACAAAGAATTTTTCTCCAATATCCACTATAGTTTTTTATGGGTAGTTTATATCTACCCAATTCTCACAAATTTCTTGTACTACTTCTTGCACTACCAAAGGTCATTTTTATGCCACCAATACCACTTTACTTAATTCTCATCACTGTTTTTCTAGTTGTCATTCCATCTGTGATTACTCTTGTCCTTCGCATATCTCTTTACCTCTATTTAATAGATTTGACTAGTAAAGTTCAAAGATTAATCAAAACAGGAGCGAGGGGAGGACAATCGAAAATTATCCAAACATTAGAAGCTAGATTTGAACAAGCTAGTAAACAATTAGAACAGGTAAATACAGGAGCATTAATAGACCAAATTTATAGTCAGGAAAAAATCAAGGGATTTACCTGTGAACAGATAGATTATTTATGTCGAATTTTACCAAATTTACTATTAGCTTTTGGGTTACTTGGTACTTTTTTGGGAATTACGATTAATTTATCTACCCTTAGTCAAACAATTAATCAAACTAATCCTAGTGATATTAATAATTTAGTCTCTGAATTACAAAAACCATTGGAGGGAATGAGTATTGCATTTACTACTAGTTTAACTGGACTATTTTTTAGTGCTTTCTTAACAGTAGTCAATTTCATCTTTAACAGTGGACTTGCTAAATATCGCTTAATTAGTTCTTTAGAAGATTATCTAGATAATGTATATTTTCCTGAAGTGCAGGGTGATACTCGTCTTGATAAAATAGTCAATAGAATGGTATCGCAGCAGGATGAATTTCTCACAAATTTTGGGGAAACAGTGCGAAAAGCTGTAGAACAATCTATGGGAAAAGTCGCAAAACAAATTGCTGACGGAAATAAAGAAACTACAGATTTAGCTAGACAGGTTTATGAAAAATTCACAGACGCTGCTGGAACTATATCTCTTGCTGCTAATGAGTTTCAAGATTCTATGTCAGCATTAAATACAACATCTCAAATATTTAAACAGTCTGCTGAAACTTTTGAGCAAAGTCAGCTTCCCCTCAAATTATCATTAGCTGTTGTAGATTTGAGTAATACACAGCAGAAATTTTCTGAGTCAGCTACAAGTTTAGCTCAAACAACGGAATTGATTATCAATGCTTTAGCTGGAATAGAAAATTGTAGTCAGAGTTTAATTAATTTAGGAGAAGAAATAAACCAGACAAATAAAACTTCAATTCAGGTATTAGAATTACATCAAAAAAATCAAGATCTTCTTACGGAAATTATTCCCGGACTTCAGCAAGGAGCTAATAGTTATGAAAAAGCAGTTAATAAACTGGATGATCTAAATCATCGAGTGAGCGATAAATTCAATCATTTTGATCAATTAATCACAGCCATGAGTCAGTTATTAGAAAATGTGAAAACTTATGCAACGGAATTAATTAGCAAAGTTGCAACGGAAACTGAAAATTCTAGTCAGAGTTTAATTAGTTTATCTGAAGAGATAAAAGCTATGAACCAAACTTCAATTCAGGTATTAGATTTACATCAAAAAAATCAAGATCTTCTTACGGAAATTATTCCCCAACTTCAAAAAGGAGCTAATAGTTATGAAAAAGCAGTTAATAAACTCGATGATTTAGATCAAAGAGTGCGCGATAAAGTTAATAGTTTTGATCAATTAATCACAACTATTGAGCAGTTGTTAAAAACTGTGAAAACTTATGCAAATGATGTGAATAATGGTATTAACATAACATCTAACCAAATGGATAGTAATAATCAAAAACTGATGAAATTATTAGAGAATAATAATTATCAACTAATTGCTGAATATCAAAATGTCAGTAATACCATTATTCAAGGAATTGACAGACAAACTAATATCAACAAGAAGGGTTTTGAGGCTAATATTAAAGGTTTGGAGCTATTAATAAAGAATCTTGAGGAATATCAACAAAAACTTGATTACACAAATACAGATATATAAGGTGCGTGACGCTGGCGCTAACACACCCTACTGTTTAAGTTGACTAACAAATTTACAAAAATAAAACATTGCAATTATGGCTCGTCGTTCACGCTACACAGAATACAATGAAGACCTAAACGTTTGGCCAGCATTTACTGATTTAATGTCTAATGCGTTTATGATATTAGTTTTATTTTTGTTTTTAACTATTATCATATCACAAATTAATAAATCACAGATAAGTAAAAATATCAATCAAAGTGTTTAAAGTTCGGAACAGTTAGCTTTAAAAATTAAACAATTAAATGAGCAGATAAAATACTTACAAACACAATTAGAATCTCAAAAAAAGTTAACAGATACACCACCAATCATAGTTATCAAAGATGAAGGTGCTTATAGATTTGCTTCTGGTAGTGCGGAAATTCCTGAAAAAATGTCGAATTATATCCTGCAAAAAATAGTACCGGAAATAGAAACTAAAACTAAAGAATATCGGATTAATGTAGTAGAAATAATCGGACACACAGACGGGCAAGCTAATGGTCAAATAACGAGTAATTTGGATGTCAATTTAGAAAATGTAGTTAGTGGTAATATACCGATAGGAAACTTACGAGCAGGTTCTAATGCTGATTTAGGATTAATGCGTGCTTTATCAGTTGCAAAAATCTTGCGTGATATTCAAAACAAGCAAGGTAGATTAAAAGGTTTATCATTTCGGGCTTATTCTGCGGCACAATTAATATTACCAAATGGACAATTTGCAGCAATAGCGCGTCAAGATGATGTTACCCGACGACGAATTGAAATCCGTTTTACCCGCTTGGGAGAAGTACAAGAAGTTAGGTAATTTAGATGATACATAAGAAATACTAGCTTTGTTATATATTATTCTTTCTTCCTCTGTCTTCCTCAATTGACAAAAGATTTAGAATATAAAAAACTGAATTTGAGCAAAGTGACTCAAAAAACCGTAAACCAAAATGGGGAAGTCCCACTTTTTTAATAATACTACCTATTACTCCCTGCTAGGGCTACATCCCTCAGCATCTGTAATTGATATTCGTCGCGCTTATAGAGAATTAAGCAAAATTTATCACCCTGATACGACGGAATTACCTGCTAATCTTGCTACTACTAAATTTCAGCAAATTAATGAAGCCTACGCTACCCTCAGTAATCCCGAACGACGCTTAAGCTATGATTTAAAAATTGGCTATTCCCGTTTTGGTGTCATTCAAACCCCAACTGATTTAAACCGTCCAGTGTCTCGTGGCTATGATTGGTCAAAATCAGGTTATTTAGATGCTACAGATCGTCCCCTGTCTTCCGGGGAAATATTTGTATTATTTATTTTGGGATTGACCATTGTTGGTTGTATGCTATTAGCGATCGCTATTGCTGTTCTTCGTCAAGAAGTAATCCTGTGAACAACCACCTCCCCCCCTTGACTAAACAATATTTTTCCATAATTTTAAATTGCTTATGCTTCCCTCCAATACACCCTTATATAGTCATCCTTTACCACAAATCGAACAATGGTTAAAAAACCAAGGTTGTCATCAAGATGAAACTCAGCTACATTGTTGGCATATACAACGATCTAGTTGGGAAGCAGAAATTTGGTTAGACATTGAACAAATTACAGTCCGCTACCTCCAATCAGGAGAAAATAATCAAGATATTCAACGTTCTTTTAAGTATTCTCTGAGTCGGGAAGATATCGAAGCAGCGGTTTTTTCTGGTCCATAATCTAATTTTAGATTTTAGATTTTAGATTTTAGATTTTGGGATTTTAGGATTTTAGGATTTTAGGATTTCGAGATTTTAGATTTTAGGATTTTAGGATTTTAGGATTTTAGGATTGATTGTCAATCTAAAATCACCAATTTACAATCTAAAATTGTCAGACCTTCCCAAACCGTCGCTCCCGCTGTTGGTAAGCAGATAAAGCCCGATGAAACTCACTGCGGTTAAAATCCGGCCAGAGAGCATCACTAATATAAATTTCTCCATAAGCCATTTGCCAAAGTAAGAAATTTGACAGTCGCATCTCCCCACTAGTACGAATTAATAAATCTGGATCTCCAATTCCTGCTGTATATAAGTGACTTTCAAATACTTCTTCAGAAATTTCCTCTGGTTTTAATATACCTTCTTTAACCTTTTGAGCGATCGCTCGACAAGCTTGTAAAATTTCCTGCCTACCGCCATAATTAGTAGCTACAGTAAACTTAATACTTTGATTATTTTTAGTTTCTGCCATAGAACGGGAAATTTCCCTCTGAAGTGCCTTTGGTAAAGCCGATAAATCACCCACAAACTGAATTTGCACATTTTCCTCCACCATTTCCCGCAATTCTTGACGCAAAACCCGCTGGAATAAAGTCATTAAAAATTCCACTTCCTCCTGTGGTCTTTTCCAGTTCTCCGTCGAAAAAGCATAGGCCGTTAGTGCTTTAATCCCCCAATCCTTACAACAGTGCAACAAATCCTTGAGAGCATTTACACCGGCTTTATGACCCACAATTCGGGGTAAACCTTGGCGTTTTGCCCATCGTCCATTACCATCCATAATTACCGCAACGTGCCGGGGTAGTAATTCTTGTTTTAAATCAGGGGGTAAATATTGCAATTCAGTTTGTTGTGTTATCATTTTTTATCTTCAGAAGCGGTCGTATCCCTGCCGGGAAGTGAACTACGCGTAGCGCGTCCTTGGTGTAGCCTCTCGTAAAGGAGATAAGGTAATCTAACTAATCGAGAAATTAATTGTAGTGACTGATCACCAAGCTGACGAACTAAACTTAAAATACCAGGTGCATGAGCTTCCCGATCTACAGTTGGGGAAAATCGAGCCTCTAAAGACTCTTTGAGCTTTTTAATAGTTAGTGGTCTATATAGAGTTCCTCTTTCCGCTAAGGAAATAGAACCCGTTTCTTCAGATACAACAACACAAATACAGTTTTCGACTCTTTCGGTAATTCCCATTGCCGCCCGGTGGCGTGTTCCCAACTGGCGTGAGGCCGTGCGTCCTGAAAGTGGTAGAATTATTCCTGATGATACAATTCGTGAACCACGAATTAACGTCGCTCCATCATGTAACAGGGTTTTGGGCTGGAAAATAGTTTGGATCAGTTCTTTAGAAACCTCAGCATTTAGCTTCACTCCCGGAACAGAAAAATCTTGTTCTTCAATCGGTCCTGTAGTTTCTAAAATTAGTAAAGCGCCAATTCGATTTTTTGACAATTCTTTGACCGCATCCACAATTTCGTCAATTACACTATCCGACTTAGGAATTGCACTAGCGTTATTCACAAAACACTGCCAAAATTCACCGCGCCCCACTTGTTCCAAAAAACGGCGAAATTCTGATTGTAGTGCTACAGCCATAGCCACAGCACAGCCAACCACCAATTTTTCTAGGACAAAATTTAGCAAAGGTAATCCTAATTTACTACTTAGCGCCGAACATAGCATTAAGATTATAAATCCTCGCACCATCCATAACGTGCGCCGTTCACTAATAATCACCAGGATCATGTATGTTAATATCAACACTAACATCATATCCAGAGTCCCAAGGAGCAAGGACTGTGACCAATCTCCCAGGTTTATCAGCCATTGCTTCCACCAATCTCTCATGACATCTGGATTCTTATAGTCATTTGTCAGTTGTCAGTTGTCAGTTGTCAGTTGTGATTTTCTAACCACTGACCACTGACTACGGACTATTTCAGCCTTTCTGGTAAGCAATCTTGTCGTATCAAGTCTTGATAAGTTTCCCGCTGCAAAATTAAATTTGCTTCGCCATTGGCCACCACCACCGCAGCCGGTCGGGGAAGACGATTGTAATTAGATGCCATACTGTAATTGTATGCACCTGTTCCCATAACGACCAGAATATCATTTGCTTGAGTTTTTGGCAGTTGGGCATTTTTAATTAGAATATCTCCTGATTCGCAATGTTTACCCGCTAATGTCACTGTTTCTGTGCAAGGAACAGACATTTTATTGGCAACTACCGCCCGATAAACTGATTGGTAGGTGATAGGACGGGGATTATCTGACATTCCGCCATCAATCGCTACATAAGTGCGGATTTCGGGAACAATCTTACTAGAGCCAACAGTATAAGCAGTAACACAAGCCGTGGCAATGAGCGATCGCCCAGGTTCACAGAGTAGTTTTGGTAAAGGCAGATTTTCTGATATACAAGCTGTTTGCACTACCTCACAAATCGCTTTTGACCATTCTTCAATGCTTGGGGGATCATCAGATTCTATATATTTAATCCCTAAACCACCGCCAACATTTAATTCTGTAATTGTCAAGCCGTGTTTAGCCGCATCCCTTAACCACTGCACCATCACAGATGCTAAATCTCTATGTGGTTGACGTTCAAATATCTGTGAACCAATATGAGCGTGTAAACCAACACAGTCTAGACTAGCTTGTTTACTCACAAAAGCAAACACTTCCTGTAAATCATTGGGATCAAAACCAAATTTACTATCTAAGTGTCCAGTACGAATATATTCGTGAGTATGGCATTCTATCCCCGGAGTCAAGCGTAGCATAATCCGAATTGGGAGCAGAGAAGAATCTTCTGTTTGCTCCCCTGCTATTTTCACCAACCTATATAATTCATGCCAGTTATCTGCAACAATAGTACAACCAGACTCAATTGCTAAAACTAACTCATCATCAGACTTATTATTGCCATGTAAGTAGATTTTTCCGGGATTCATACCCGCATTTAGCGCCGTATAAAGTTCCCCACCGGATACGACATCAATTCCTAACCCTTCTGAGGCCACAATGGCACAAACCGCTAAACAATTCCAGGCCTTAGAAGCATAAAGTACCTGAGATTCTCCTTTATAGTATTCTTTAAAGGTATTCCGATATTGTCTACAGGCCGTCCGTAGGGTTTCCTCATCTAAAATATATAAAGGTGAACCATATTGCTCCACTAGGGTTGTTACGTCACAGCCACCGATTTCCAGGTGATCATCATGATTAACCCTAGCAGTCAAGGGTAAAAGTTGTTGGTTAGGGGAAATATCAGCAGTGTTGTTATTTGTTGGCTGTAAATATTGACGGCCAGAAAGTTGAACTTCGACGGGGTAAGTCAATACCATAATTAATTAAAATCGTGTTTGTGAAAATTCCGAGAATCAGCATCAGTCTTCCTTCCTAGTTTACCCTTTCCTTGCTAATGGATAATAGGTAATTGATCATTGATCATTGATCATTGGTAATTGTCGTTAAACTTCCTTCACCCTCAAAAATCGTGATTTCATCAGATTTGAAAATTCAACCTTTAACTAGAGACAATTTAACCGCATTGTTAGAACTGGATAAAGCCTGTTTCCACGGTTTGTGGACTATGGAAGGCTATCTACGCGAATTAGAAAGTCCTAACAGTCATTTTCTGGGTTTATTTTCACCTTTTAATGACTGCGAACTCTTAGGAATGGGCTGTTTTTGGTCAATTTTAGAGGAAGCACACATTACAATTTTAGCTGTTCATCCCCTGTATCATGGTCAAGGGCTAGGAAAAGCTATATTATATTCTTTATTGCGGACTGCTGCTGATCTTGGTTTAGAGAGAGCTACTCTCGAAGTCCGTGATTCTAACCATATCGCTATTTCCCTGTATCAAAAGTTTGGGTTCAAAACTGCGGGACGACGACGGGGTTATTACAAAGACAACAATGAAGATGCTTTAATTCTTTGGCTTTCTGAACTACAGCAACCACATTTTCTCAAAAAGTTGGATAAATGGGCAAGTTTCATGAATTCACCCTTCCTCTTTTAAATTTTGGATTTTGGATTTTGGATTTTGGATTTTGGATTTTGGATTTTGGGTATGATATTGATTTCGCGCCTTAGCGAAGCGAAGTACGAAGTAATTTAGACGCAAAAGAGCAAAGACGCAAAGTTTCAAGTTTTGAATTTCTCAATTTCAGACCTGAGTTCAGCAACGCCAAATTTTGGATTTTGGATTTTGGATTTTGGAATTGGTCATTAGGGTAAAATAACAACGAACAACGAACAACGAACAACGGACAACGGACAACTGACCACTGACTAATCTTCCCATGATTGGGCTTGGACTTCCACCGCTGTCACATCAATTGTCCCTTCCGGCGTAAAACGTTGAAATTGACTGTTTTTAACTAATAATCGCTCTCCACAGTTAGTACACTGTGTTTGACTATTATTTAAACCTGTTAATTCATATCCACATACGGGACACTGTCCACTAACCAGATTCTTTTGTAACCACCAACGAAACCCCAAAAATGCTGCTACGGGTAAAAATAACAATAAGCCAAAAATAATTACTAAAGAATTAACTAACCAGCCCAAGCCCAATGATGCTAATAACCAGGTAATTGCTAACAGGGTCAGCCAGGGGCGGATTTTTTCAAAGTTGAATTGCAAGTTTTTAAAGCTCATGTCTCAAATTTGTATTGCTGACTCTAGGATAGCGAGTTTATTTTTTGCTGATGGAAAATGGCAAAAATAGGATTTATTAATAAACTAAATACTTATTGTACCCGTTTATTTTAACTTTTTAATTCTGATCAGACCATACTAGTACACTGCGGCGTAGATAAAATGGCCATTCTCAATCGCCAAAAAGCTTACTCTATATTATTTTTGACTTTTGACCTTTGACTTTTGACTTCCGC
>OMJF01000218.1 GCA_900299285.1 Anabaena sp. 54
AACTCACAAAATTAGCAGTGGTTTAAAAGAGTCAATTGGCGAAAAATTATTCAGCAAATAATGTACTTTAACTGGTAGAACAAATATACTATTGACAAAAAGATTAACTTATGGTATGTAAAGTAGACCCATAGGGTATATTAGCGACAGCGTAACGCACCACGCCCTTACAGGAAGTATAGTAGGTTGGGTTGAACAAAGTGAAACCCAACAAATGCGTCAAAATGTTGTAAATGGGGCAAAATATTGAGTTTTGTTGAACAAAGTGAAACCCAACAAATGCGTCAAAAGGTTGTAAATGGGGCAAAATGTTGGGTTTTGTTCCTCAGAGTTTTTTGAGATGGCAAATATCTTCTAGAAGCGATCGCTCTGGTAAAATGACAAAGTAAGGTTATAATAGAGGAAATTATGGCTGAAAATTTTTACAAGATATAGTATATAAAATATACATGAGCAACAAAACATTTAGATGATAACTCAAAAATGTTGGGTTTCATTCCTCAACCCAACCTACGAATATGTTTGAGTTTTGAACAGGATTTTTTTAACTTTCGCGCAGAGCAGCGTTAGCTATATAATCTGATTATTTTACTAAAAAACTCACTACCCATGACCACTCACTACTCATGACCAGGAAAATATTAACTGGAATCAGTTCACAGGTTTATGAACACCCTTTTGATCGGAAAGCTTTAGCCTCTTTACAAAATATGCCTGGTATTTCTGCCTTACTGAAAAAAGTCAATGAATATGGTATTGATCGTTTACTGAGATTACAAAGTATTGCTAGTGAAATCAGAGTTACACCCCGGAATTTTCCTCAATTGTATCAACCATTGTTAGAAACTTGTCAAATTCTGGATGTGACAACTATTCCCGAATTGTATTTGTTTCGAGGCACAGGACATATTCAAACCTATATTATTGGCGTAGAAAAACCTATTATTGGGATTAATATTGAAGCAATGGAATGGTTAAACTATGATGAATTACTATTTATTTTTGGATACGAAATTGCTAGAATTAAAAGTCAACATATAATTTATCATCAAATATCAATTGTGATGCCCGCGTTAAAAATGTGGTTAAGCAGTACCACATTAGGATTAGGAGGATTGATAGCTAGTGGTGTAGAATTAGCATTATATAATTGGGTAATGATGGCAAAATTCACAGCAGACCGTGCAGGTTTATTAGCTTGTCAAGATGTTGATATTGCAACTACTGCATTAATGAAACTTGCGGGTTTACCAGAAGAGTATTTAACTCCTAATGTCATCGAAGATTTCCTAATTCAATCCCGAGAATTTGCTGCTAATAGTGTTGATAATTTGGATCAAGTTACAAAAATATTAAGTTATTCAGAATCTAGTCTTTCTTGGTTAGTGATGCGAACTGGTGAATTATTAAAATGGGTTGATTCTGGGACATATAATCATATAATTCAAGATGAAAATATCAACACGCCAGAGACAACAGAAATACCGGAAACAGGAGAAAAAGAAGGATGGAATTTTTTAAATTCTTGGTAATTTAACTAAGTATTGCTGTTAAAAATTGTCCAATAAAAAAAATCCCAAAATTTATTGTGGTACTGGCATTTTAAGTATTTCGATGACTAATAATACAAGGACGGGCAAGGATGCCCATCCCACAAGATTCAAGCAGTTTATCTTATTTATGGAGTTATCTCATGCCAATTTTATACAAAACTGTACAAAATTATACAACAGATTTCGTTTTTATGAGGTACAAATCATAATCATGAAACTCTTGTGGGGTGGGCATCTTACCCGCCCAAATTGTACCTCATTACACCGAAAAATGCTGTAAATTCATCAGTCTTCATCTGCGTTAATCTGCGGTTAATTATTCTTCAAATATTGATCTAACCACAAATAGCACTCTAGAACACACAGGAAAGAACTAAACCAGAATAGATTTAAATTTGCTAACCTGGAAGTAGTGCCAATATTGCTGATGATAGCGTGGTTCTCTATGAAAACTTTTATTTGAGCGAGAATTATGACAGAATTTAACTCTAACAACCTGCGTTCCTATACTCAAGACGATGTACAGCAAATCCTACAATTAGCGATTTCTCATCAAGTCAATGACAATAATCAAGAATTTTCCTATCAACAGATATTGGAAATTGCTAAAGAGTTACAAATATCACCTGATAATGTACAACAAGCGGAACGAGATTGGTTAGTCAAACAAAGCGAAGTCGAACAGCGTCAAGCCTTTAATTTTTATCGTCGTAGTAAATTTAAAAAACGTCTAGGAAATTATGCAATTATTAACATTTTTTTCCTAGCTATGGATTCTCTAAATGGCGGTATTTCTTGGTCACTTTATATCTTAGTCGCTTCTGCATTAGCCATATCTTTAGATATTTGGAATAGCTTTCAAACTAAAGGTGAAGATTACGAAATTGCTTTTCAAAGATGGAATCGCAACCATCAAATTAAACAAACAATTAATACAGTTTTAAATAAGTGGTTTAAGGTATTTAGTCCTTAAACCTGAGAATTTGACTATCTATTTTTCCTGTTTCCTGTGATAATTAACCACCAGAACCAGAGGCGGCTAATTCTGCTAACCGTTCTTGTTGGTCTTGAGATATACAAGATTGAATTACCGTTTCTATATCACCTTCCAAGACAGGGTTAAGGGTAAAATTTTGACCTAAACGGTGGTCAGTCACCCGACTATCTTTATAATTGTAGGTGCGAATTTTTTCAGAACGAGAACCCGTACCAACTTGGGATCTCCGCATGGAAGTTACAGCGTCCTGTTGTTCTCGCAGTTTTAATTCATACAATTTAGCCCGGAGAATTTGCATGGCTCGTTCTTTATTCTGTAACTGACTACGTTCTTCTGTACAGAAAATCCGAATACCCGTAGGTTTGTGGAATAAATCAGCCGCTGTTTCCACTTTATTCACGTTTTGTCCACCCGCACCCCCAGAACGGGCTGTACTCATTTCAATATCTTTCGGGTCAATATGGACTTCTACCTCATCCACTTCTGGCATAATTGCTATAGTAGCGGTAGAAGTGTGAACCCTTCCCCCAGATTCCGTTGCTGGTACGCGCTGTACACGATGTACACCAGATTCAAACTTGAGTTTACTATAAACACTATCACCTTGAATTTCTAGAATCACCTCTTTAAAACCGCCCATTTCCCCAGGGGACTCGCTGACTAACTTCACCTTCCAACCTTGGTTATCAGCATACCGGGAATACATTCGCAGTAAATCTCCTGCCCAGATACTTGCTTCATCACCACCCGTACCAGCGCGAATTTCCAACATAATGTTTTTATCATCGTTGGGGTCACGGGGTAACAACAACACCTTTAAGCGACTTTCTAAAAAGTCTAGCTTTTCTTCTAGTTCGCTAACTTCCAATGCGGCCATTTCATGCAAATCTGGGTCGCTATTAGACTCTTTGAGTATTTGACGGGCTCCTAGCAATTCATCCTGGGCTGTTTTCCAGGTTTCATAGGTATTAACTACCTCTTCCAGGGAAGAACGAGACTTAGCAATTTTTTGATACTCATCAGGATTACTAGCGGTATCAGGATCAGCTAAACGGCGTGTTAATTCATTAAAGGTTTGTTCAACGGATTTAAGTTTCTCCAGTAAGTATAGTTCTGCCATAATGACTATAAATGCTCCTAAAAAATAACAAGTTGGCTCAAGCATAAAATTAGAAGCGACCCGGCACAGTGCGGGGTCGTCTATGGCTTTGGCCATGGACTCGCTTAAATAGCTATAGCCAACCCGCTACTTTTGATTATCGTCAGCAGTTTGAGCGCTGGACATACCATATTTACGGAGGAAGCGTTCTACACGGCCTTCAGTATCAATCATTTTCTGAGTACCAGTGTAAAAAGGGTGATTTCCAGACCAAATATCTACGTGGAGTTCGGGCTTAGTAGAGCCAATGGTCATAACTACTTGACCATTACAGTAGACTTTAGCGTCTGGATACCATTGGGGATGAATATCAGGTTTAGCCATTGTTTTTTTGTGTTGTGAATCTATTTGACGCTCCCTGTCCTATAGAGGGACGGGGATTCTTGTTTCAATGAGCAACCTTACTTAAACTTGTTACCAAGTCTGAGCAGAGGATAATCTGCTATATAAAACCTAGACATTACTAGACTTTACTTTCTACTTCAACAGGAGCATGGGAGCGGCTATCCCTCAGTAGACTTACACGCCTTAGCCAGAC
>OMJF01000219.1 GCA_900299285.1 Anabaena sp. 54
ATAACGGCTACCATGAGAGTAAACTCAGGGTGGTCTGGTCAGTACGGCTTGCTTGATTACTCTTGCAAGCCCAGTCCCTTTAGGGCTGGGTTACTGACAGTCTGATTGTTGAGCGTTTTTAAGCCTATCTTAACGACCATGACAAAATTAACATTAGCATTATCACTTATTATGAAATTGTCAGTGGGTTAAAACATCGTGACGCGCAAAAACAACTCACCTCTTTTCAGGAATTTGTTTCATACAATACGGTTTTACCTCTAAGTACAAGCTCTGCCACAATTTCTGCTGATATTTATGCCAATTTAAGAAATAAAGGAACGCCAATTGATGATATTGATATTCTGATAGCAGGAATTGCCATAGCCAAGGATTTGATTATTGTCACAAATAATATCAGAGATTTTGGAAAAATAGAAAACTTATAAATTCAAGATTGGAGTAAGTAATATTACAATATTAGGTTAGTTGATTTGTGAGGAAACAAGGGAAAGGCTATCAACCACGACAAAAAACGTAGGGTGGGTTAGCGACAGCGTAACCCACCGAATTTAATCATAATAGTGGTGCGTTAATGAAATATAACGCACTCTAGAGGATCAAGACAGCAATTACATTACAGAACAAACCTTACAAAAAAGGGATGTCCCATCTTTTTGATTTCGTTTAGTTTTCCCCAGTTGACCCCATCATTGCAAGTATAGAAGTTCGCACCAGAACACTTGTTACTAGAAAAACCCGTAGGACAAGCATATTGCAACAATAGACGTTGACCATTATTTACTGAATAAGTAACTTGACCCTGTGACCCAGATAAACCCACATTATCTTGTATCCAGAACTTTTTAATTTCCCCTGGAAGAATCTTCTGGGGGGGGTTGACAACATAATAACCATTTTGCGCGCTGGATTCAATTAAATCCAGTTGAGAATTTCCCTTGGTGTTGTCAATGATGACATAACAAGAATAATCCATTGAAGCCCCACTAATCACGCTGTCTGTAGGAGCAGGATAGCTAGAAATTTGATAGGAAGTACCCTCTCCCTTAGCAGCCATATAAACACTAGCTTCGCACTTATCGGTATCAACTACCGTGAAATTAACTACTTGTTTTCCCCTCAAAATATCAGGAGATGAAGGACATTGGAAGCCATTATTAGCATACCCAACCAAACCATTCTTGATACCTAGTTTTGGGAAATGGGTATGTCCTAAAACAATCAAATCTGAGTTAGAGGTGAGAGCAGATTGTTGGGCAAACCAAGGCATATAAGTTCCATTGAAATCAGCATATACTGATTTTGAGAAGGTTTTGAACCCATAATTATTAACCCACTGATTTTGCAAATCCTTGTATAGTCTCTTCGCGTCTTCTATCGTCTTTGTTTCACCATTAGGTAAGATAATCGGTTCTTCCTCTGACATTCCTGTTTTTGTTGCGATGTACTCCAGAAGGACATTGACTACATTTCCAGAGCTAATCAAAGATTCTAATCCAGAGGTGATCTCAGATAAATCACTGATTCCATTAGGCGCACCTTGATCTGGTAAATCCGCAACAGTTTCTCCAGGTTTTAGTGTTTTATTTAACATATAAGCCACCGCACGGGTAACAAAATAACCTACAGGTAATGGCTTAATCTCACTCTCAAGGTAGGGGGCATTAAATATTGTAAAGATATGCCCGTGAGTAAAGGCAATTTTTTTTCCGCTTGTAGTCTGGACATAGTAAATTGGGTCTTGACAATACTTTATTTGGTAATTCGATGAATTTTTAATTTGACGCAAATCATCTTGAGTAACATTCATGTCATGGTTGCCATTTACGTAAGTCACTCTTCCTTGCAAAGCCGTTAAAACCTGACTTAGCTTGCCCTCATGTCCCAAGATGTTTGGATTAGCATTTATAATGTCTGTAAAAGTCGGAGGACGATGATTGGGGGGAAAAGTCCAGAAATCGAATATATCACCAAGTAAAATCAACTCTTGAATGGAGTCTTTGTCTCGAATTACATTGTCTAGAATAGCTGACAAGTATGGTTCGTGTAAGCTTTTTTGATACCAGCTTGTCTTAATATCTGTGCTAATATGTATATCACTTAAGACAACGATTTTATCTGTAGGCATGATTTATTGATCCCAAAAGTTGTTTACATTTATTAGACGTTTTACCCCCCCATTTGTGAATTTTTCGAGTTACCGACAAATTCCCCCCCCAAAAAAACCACCGTAAATCGCTATAACCCTTACCCCTCTTACCTTTTAAGCTTCTCCAAAATTGTATTGTCTCGAAATTTCCGCAGCACTAACACCCTACAGAATCCAGAAAAAGCTCTACAAAAAAAGTTATTATTTTTCTACAACTTCAAACAACCAGATTGATGTTTGGTCTTTTTGTCTGATAAAAGCATTAACCCCAAAAGGATGATTAAGGAGAGATTTATCACTAGGATCTGCCATTTTATCCCAAGTTGATTTTGCTGGCTGATTGCCATTTTGATTAATAACTCCAATATTAATTTTTTTATTCCCTTGAGCATCTAATGAAGTTGAAAATTGTAAATTTCTTTTTTCTTTACCTATCCCACAATCAACTCGATAATTAGATGCAAAAGAAAAACTATCACTATTAAATCTTTCAGCGACTAATCGTAATGAACCAATATCACCGAGAGGCCATTCTAAGGATTTATTATAAACACCTACAGGTCTAAGAATACATTGAGTCTTGTTAGCTATTTCAACTATACTTTTATATGTTATGGTTATTACTGGTGATTCTATAGTTTGATCTGGAAGAATTTGGGGTTGTAAACCAGATGAACTAGCTTGAGGTTGGTCTATAGAATTTATAGGTGAAGAATTGGCATGAGTATTAAAACTACCAAAGGCAATAATTACAGTCAACAACAAAGAAGTAAGAACCTTAGTTAGAGATTTCATATAAATCATATATCCTTCTTTATACAGATCCAGATCCTTTCTTAGAGGTTGTATTAAAAGTTTATGGCTAACGCCACGCTACCCTATCGGCGAATATAATTCGCTACTACACAAGCAAAGTCCACCTGCGTGGACTAACGAAAAATTAAGGATTTGAACCTGCGTAGGCAGGTTTTGTCTGTGTAGATGCGATTTCTAATCGCCCAAGTTAGACTTTTCAAACATCCTCTTAACTCAAAATGACAAGTTTTTTCTCAAATAAAAAATAGACATCTGGTGCTAATTAAACGTGCGTAGTCACCAAACCCTTGTAGGGACAATTCATGAATTGTCCTTACGATAATTTTCACCAGATGTCTAATGAACTTGGTGAAATTAAGCATCTAAACTGGGGAAAAACTCAGTAACTTCTAAAAAAGAGATAGGTATCTTTTTTCCTACCTCTTTTTTATTAGATTAACAAGTTATCTAACTTCATATATCCACTGGACTCTCTCACTATTCCCACTATTCCCCATCTGAGCTTTAGCGGAGAACTGACCATTGGTTTCAGATTTGTCATTAGCATTAGCATTGCGCATAGCATCCCAACAAGCTTCTGCTGGTTTGTTGCCACCTTCATTACGGGCGCAGAGATTAATTTTTCTTCTTCCGATAGGAGGCCATGAAGCTCCAAATTGGAAATATTTTCCAGTATTTCCAACTGCATAGTTAGCAGCAAAGGTAAAATACCCAGCACCACTCTCTGTCCAATCTCTATATTGAGCCGTTGATGGAGGAACATCACTAAGAACCCAATTTCCTAGCTTATTGTAAGCACCCGCACGGGTAAGAGTAGTCCCAGTTTTATTAATTACCACCATTTGGAATTTCTGTGTCGAGGTGATTAGCCCTAAAATTTGCTCTATGGTTTTATTAACATCAATTGCAATATCGACGTTAGCGCCCACTGGCGACTGAGCATGGGCATTGCCAGAAAAGCCACTGAAAGCGATGGTTACAGCCAGTAAAAAAGCAGCAAAAACCTTAGCCAGAGATTTCATACTCCAAAATCCTTGATTGATAAGTTTGATTCAGTTATGGTTTTTTTCTTCCCACACTATTTAGACGTTTTACCCCCCCCATTTGTGAATTTTTCAATTAACGGACAAATTCCCCCCCAAAAAAACCACCCTAAATCGCTATAACCCTTACCCCTCTTACCTTTTAAGCTTCTCCAAAATTGTCTCCACCTCCCCACGCACGGGATACAACAACTGCTGACTCAAAGCCCCTTTATAAGCCCGTTTAGCCCCCGACTTATCCCCCAAGCGAAACATCACCCTCCCTAACCAGTAATCAGCCATGGCTGGGTTAAATAACCTGAACTCCTGACATCCTTGAGCAGCTACCTCCCACCACCGTTTACTAGCCTTAGCATTTTTCAAAACTCGATAACTCTCCCCCAACCAAAACGCCGCTGGTACGGATTGCAAATAACCGCCATCTGGTAAAAGCTCCCATGCTTTTTTTAAGGCTTCCACCGCTTCCCGATGTTTACGAGCCAAAATCAACACCTGGCCATGACGCAACCAAGTATCAGCTAAACCGGGTTGTAGTTTCGTCCCCCGTTCGGAAACCTGACAACCCCGTTCAATTTCTGGAAAATGTTCCACCAATACCCGTCCCGCAGTCGTCCATATACTCCAGCATTCAGGAAAGCGCGTTAACATCTCCTCCACTATGGAAGCAAGAATCGTTTTACTTTTCTCTGAATGAGGTGCAAGGGGTAAAATTTCACACAAACCCCGATAAATTTCCCTGTCCTGGGGATACAGATCATACGCTTTCCCCATCATTTCCGCCCCTTGCTGGTATTTCCCTGTGTGGAATAAGCACCAACCATAATAATACCAACCGTAGGGATGATTGGGGGATTCCGTGGTAAATTTGGCTAATACCTCCACCCCTTGCGCCCAATCCCCTCGTAAAATGTGATAGTAGGCTAAGGATTTATGGACTTCAACACTATGGGGAACTGTTCCTAGTAAGGAGGTAATCATTTTTTTAGTGATTTTTCCCTCTTCAGCAGATACCATTCTCGCCAGCAAACGTTGATCAATTTGTCGTTGTATTACTCGAAAATCATCACCAGCTAGGTCTATAAGGCTGTTAAACCGCTCTTTCGCCGTTTGTATATCCCCCACCGCCATCAGGGCATCATAGCTGTAAATCAGGGACAGAACATCATCTGGATTAATTACTAAAACAGGCTCTAGGCTGCGGAGCATACCCAGGGGATTTTCTACATTTTGATATACCTGTGACAAAGCCAGTCGGTGAAATACTTGATCAGGTTCTAAATTCGTGGCTAAATTAAAGGCTGTAAGAGCTTTTTCATTGTCACCTTCGCAAACTGCAATCAATCCTTTTATATGATACTGAGTTCCTGGATTTTTAGCCAAAAATAGGGCTGTATCATAAGCTTTACAAGCCTCTTTTTTTTGTCCCATTAACTGCAATATTTTCCCTAATTTTAGATGGACATCAAGTAGTTGAGGTTGTTGTTCAATTACTTGATTGTATTCGATAACGGCTTGTTGCCAATTTCCTATTTCAAAAAGCAAATCAGCTAATTCTAATCTTTTTTCCCATCCTTGAGGATATTTTTCAATGTACTTGTTTAAAGTGATAACTTTCTGCTGTTGTCTGGCTGATTTTTCCTCTATAAATAACTGAGCATTCATTTTTATCCCAGATGGCTGAGTCAATTGTACCAATGATGTGGTAAGGATTCCAGGCATATTAAAGTTGCTTTGTAATTAATTTCTTGCTGTTGGCTTTTTGTAGGTATTGATGATTCCCAATCATGATTCCATATTTGCTCAGATTCTAATTCTTCTACCATTGGAATCACGGTTTTTAATGGTGAAAAGGAATCAAAAGCAGTCTTATCTTCCCCCGCCAGATATTTCTTTAACTGCTGTTTTAGAATCTTTCGCGCTTCTTGAATACGTTTACGAACGTTCTCTTCAGAAATGGTGAGTTGTTTAGCGATATCTGGATAGGATTTATTTTGACAACAATGTAATATCAAAGGATGGCGTAATCTATCGGGTAAAGATGCTATTTTATACTTGAGATATGCCGCCATTTCTAAATTCAAAAGCTGGGATTCAGGGGGTTGTAAATTAGAAGTAAGCGCTGGATGATCTGTAAATTGAATGTCGTCAATATTATGAATTTTTCCAGCTTCTCGTTGACGTTTTCGACACACATCAATGCAATGGTTATAGGTAATTTGAGATAACCACGATTTAGGATGTTCAATGTCATTTGTAGATTGTATCCATTGATTCCAAGCTTTGAGCATTACGTGATTGACTACATCTTCTGCATCATGGGAATTACCGTTAAGCCATTTTAAACAACAGTTGTAAAGATAACCTCGATGTGAATCCCATAATTTCCAAAAATGGTGACAATTATTTTCAGTTGAAGCACTGAATTTCCTTTGGTATGGTAAAGGATTTCTAGCTTTTGTCTGTGTTAAAGAGAAAGTTTTTTGTTGTCTGTTCTCTTGGATATGTGACATAATACTCACTATGGATAAATCTGGTAAATGGTATTTGTACTTTACTATTTACTATAGTAGTATACTTTAATTTACTTTTTCATGTCAAAGGTTTTTTGATAACTTTTTTAAAGTATCTTGTTGATTTGTAAAACAAGCTACTATTGAGAGATATTGATGTAATTTAATTAATAGTTGTTTCCGTGATGCAGTAGTTTCCGATATGATGAGGTATAGATATTAATGATGAAAATCTTGTGGTGTTGGCATTTTGCTGGCATAATGTGTACCCCACCCTGATGGTAATATGCAGTATGATTGAGAAGTTCACTTGGTGTTGGGTTTCACTTCGTTCTACCCAACCTACTGGGAGGACTTTGACTATTGGTGTTGGGTTTCACTTCGTTCTACCCAACCTACTGGGACGACTTTGACTATTGGTGTTGGGTTTCACTTGGTTCTACCCAACCTACTGGGAGGACTTTGACTATTGGTGTTGGGTTTCACTTGGTTCTACCCAACCTA
>OMJF01000220.1 GCA_900299285.1 Anabaena sp. 54
ACTAACCACTAACCACTAACCACTAACCACTAACCACTAACCACTAACCACTAACCACTAACCACTGACAACTAACCACTGACAACTAACCACTGACAACTAACCACTAACCACTGACCATTGACCACTGACCAATGACCAATGACCAATGACCAATGACCAATGACCAATAAACAAGTTATAGCACTTGCGATCGCATCCAAGCGGCAGGCAAGGTGCGTAACTTTTGCCATTGAGGGACATAAGCTCGCCGACTGAACACATCATAATCATTGCGCTCAATCACTTCTAAAATCTGCTCATAGAGCATAGATGCAGACCAAACAGGCCAACGAGCATCAGCAGCGAGATAACTAATACCTTTATCTGCTTGAATATAGAATTGACGGGCGCGATCAATTTGAAACCGCATCAGTGAACGCCAGCGGTCATCAACTACACCCTGGATACATTCTTCCTCAGTGTAATTAAATTTGGCCAAATCTTCCAAGGGAATATAGATGCGGCCGCGACGGGCATCCTCACCGACATCACGGAGGATGTTCGTAAGTTGATTAGCAATTCCCAAAGCGATCGCTTCTTCTATGGGAAGATAGGGCTGTTTGTTTTGATGCCAAGGGGCTGTATAGATGCTATTATCTACACCCATAATTGTCGTTGACATCAAACCCACAGTTCCTGCTACCCGGTAGCAATAGAGGTATAAATCCTTAAAAGTTTCATAGCGACTACGATACAAATCCATGCGCTGACCGGCAATCATATCCCTAAAGGGTTGAATGTCCAGAGGAAAGCGTTGGAGGGTATCTACTAAGGCTACATCAAAATTATCCAAGGGGCAGCCTGCAAAAATCGCCTCCAGTTGATTTTCCCATAGTTCTAGGGTTTCTGGTGTAGTGATAGCGGAGGCAGGACCATCCACTAATTCATCTGTACGGCGACACCAGGCATAAATTGCCCAAACAGATTGACGCTTGGCCGGACTCATCAGCATTGTACCCAAATAAAAAGTCTTAGCGTACTTGGCAGTGAGTTCCCGACAAAGCTTGTATGACTCATCTATAGAGACCAGCGTTTTCATGCGCGGCGGGGAATCAGGCAGTTGTAGCATTCGTGGCGGGCGGTCGGGTTGGCGTTTGCAGGTGAGAGGGATTTGCTACCGTCAGCGCGTCAGAAATGGCCTGCGCTGTTAGTTTACCAGAAAGTACCGCCCCTTCCATACTGGCGAGATAACGTTGCATTGTATAATCCCCAGTCAGGTAGAAATTAGAAATGGGGGTTTGTTGGGAAGGACGGTAATCTTGGCGACCTGGTGTAGCTTTGTAAACTGAACGCGGTGTTTTCACCAGATGATATTTCAGTATTCTTGTAGGATTATCACCTCCAAAGTGTTGGGGAAAGAGTTTTTCTAATTCACTAATAGTTGCTGCGACGATTTCCTCATCGGATTTAGATATCCAATCTGCCGCTGGTGCTAGAACTAATTCCAACATCGAACGGTCAGGATTGGCATATTCACGGCAAGTATTACTCATGTCAGCATAAACGCTCAGGAGTGGAGACCGGGAAAATAGCAGATGATCAATATCTGTTAATTTGCGGTCAAACCAGATATGAACATTAATCACCGGTACACCTTCTAAACCGTTTAATTTTTGGAAAAATGGCATTTCTTTCCACGCCTTGGGCAAAATCGGCTTTAAAGGATCAACGGGTAGGGCAGATACATAAATATCCGCTGTCAATATTTCATCTTCTGCGCCATTTAAGCCCCGTAAGAGGAATCCTTTAACAGTTCCATCATCATTGAGCAATATCTCTTTTAAAGGCGCATTCAGACGTACCTCACCACCCCTTTCAGTAATATAGTCAATCATGGGCTGACACAATCTTTCTGTGGGTGAACCGTCTAGGAAAGCCATTTTTGAGCCGTTTTTCTCTTGCAAAAAGCGATTCAAGGCTGTTAATAAGACCGTGGCTGAAATTTCCTCTGGGTTAATAAAGTTCAAAGCTTTGGACATAGCAATAAATACTTCTTTTTCTACTCGCGGAGGAATGTTTTGTTTTTGCAACCACTCGCGGAAAGAATATTTGTCCATTTCCTCTACGTATTTTTGCCCTTGGAGTATGGCTGGTAGTAACCCGATACCAAAACTGATTTTCTCCGGCCAGGTTAGCATATCGTTGTTTCTGAGAATGGCAATGACACCATTTATCGGTGCGGGTAAATCTGGGAAATCAAAACGGCTGTATGTTCCTGGGGAATCAGGTTGATTGAAGATCATTGTGTGTTCTTTCCACTGCAACCGATCTTCAATGTCTAATTCTTTGAATAACTGCAACATATTGGGATAGGCCCCAAAAAAAATGTGCAGTCCTGTTTCGTACCAATCGCCATCAGCATCCTTCCACGCGGCTACTTTCCCCCCTACTACGTCTCGGCGCTCCAAAACAATGGGGGTGTAACCTTGATCCGTTAGATATTTTGCACAGGAAAGTCCTGCTAGACCCGCTCCCGCGATAGCTACGCTGCACTTCGTGAACGCTACTCGCATTTAAACCTACTATTCTTCAATATTTCTTAACTGTTTTGTCGTTCTCATTATACGTTGCAATCCTTTACATTTGCCGTTTCCTCTCTGAATTACCTCCTAAAAAATTTTCCCAGTCTGCTCATAAGTATGTAATTTACTCAATTTATAAGTATTTTTTGTAACTCAAATTTAAGATGTGAAAAATATTCAATGTAGTTTATATCTCAATTCCTGTCCGTGCCTTTTTTCCGCTAATTGCCGATTACAAATACAAAAGCTGGTTTTTTATTTATGTATTTCCACTTAAATTATCTTTCTTAATCAGTAAGGTAAATAGGGAAAATAATGGGCATTTATAAGCAAAAATTAGGCAAATACTCTTAATTACTAAAAATATATTTAAAATTCTTATCAATTTAAATAGCCATGACGTTATATGATGATCCCAGACAGTTTAATCATCATTAGATCTAAAATTAAATTATGTAATTCCCAAAAAATTTCCCATTGTTCAATAAAACCCTTTTTTATGAAATCTGGGCATATTTACCCAGAAATTTTGCGTCTAATTTCACAATAACTAAACTATGATATCAAACGGAATACTATGGTTATCATCCTTGACGGGTGGTACTTTCATGTTGACAGCTTTACCAATGGGGTTAGCATCCCCAACACAATTTACAGCTAATTTAGTCAAAGATCAGCATCAATTTTTGACCACTACTAAACAACATAAAAATTCTTGGCAAAAAATCTTAATCTCCAAAACTCTTTTCACTTTTGATTGGATAAATAAACAATTAGCATCACATCGAGATTCTGCTATTATCCCAGATTTGACAACATTCAAGGCCAAAGAAACAAAATTTTGCTCCCCTGTGCCAAAAAATATAGCTGCACAAATTCCCTGGAAAAATGTTACTAATTCTGTATTAGTTAAATTCACGCGGTTTAGTGTTCCCAAACTGGATTTTTCACCTCCTACGGTTGTGCGATCGCTCCAAAGCTTCTTTAATGTCATTAATAACTCAGTAGATCAACGGGGGAGTTACGATTATGCACCAGTATTAATTGTCAAGCGTAGTGTATCCAATTATGAAGTATGGGTTAATAACAGCTTTGTTGCTAGACTCCCTGATCGAATTACAGCTAATACTTTACAAAATCGCTTACAGCAATTAGTGAAATCACCAACGGTACAACCTACAGAAATACAACCTGGTTTAGTGGATAAAACTCCGTCCCTTATGGTAGGTACTCGCTTATTATTTGCAATTGAGCCAAAACTCTCTCATCAACTTGGTCGCAGCGGTGACATTTTAGCTCTGGAATGGACCAACAATCTCCGAATAGCCCTGCATACCGAACCCTTGACGCTGATACAAGGACAAATGGCAATGTATGGATTACAGTCCTCAACAACAAGACTTTTCGGTATAGCGTCTTGGTATGGTGGCTATTTTCATGGTCGCTTAACAGCAAATGGTGAAATATATAATCAAGATGATTTCACAGTAGCACATCCTAGTCTGCCTTTTAATACATACTTAAAAGTTACCAACTTAGAAAATAACAAATCCGTAATTGTGCGTGTTAATGATCGTGGTCCTTACATTGCACCCAGAAGCCTGGATTTATCTCGAACAGCGGCTCGTTGTCTCGATAGTGAATATACTGGAGTCGTAGCTTATCAAGCCGTGATTTTACAACAAAATGCGCCACAAATGACTTTGAAACCATCTCCACCAAAAACTGAAGATATGGCTAATACTAAAGGTGAGTTATTGGTTTCTAATTTTTAGTATCCTGGAAGGAAGGATCAGGTAGAGAAGGCTTTATCCTACTCCCTTCTCGGTAGAATACCGATTGAATAAACCACGAAGACACGAAGGACACGAAGGAAGAAAAGAAGAAGTAATGAGATATCAATCCTTACAAAGCTTTGGTAATCACCTAATTCTGGGTATTTCTGGAACTACTTTAAATGATGATGATAAACGGGTATTAAATGAATTAAAACCCATCGGTGTCATCTTTTTTGGAAAAAATTTCCTCGACGGTGTACCATATCCAGTTTGGTTAGAAAAGTTTAAAAATCTCATCGATGAAATTCGTCAATATACCGAACGTGATTTGATGTTTACTACTTTAGATCATGAAGGAGGTAGAGTTGTGAGAACACCTTTACCAATTACCCGTTTTCCTCATGCTTATTTATTACAATCTCACGCTTTTGAAGTTGCTAAAGCCACAGCATTAGAATTAAAATCTCTGGGAATTAATCTTTCTTGGTCTCCGGTTGCGGATATTTTTTCAAATCCTCAAAACCCAATTATTGGACTACGTGCTTTTGGAATTACACCGGAAAAAACTAGTCAATGTGTGCAGGAATATTACCGAGGATTAAAAGAAGAGGGAATTTTAGGTTGTGCTAAACACTTTCCTGGCCATGGAGATACTAGCACAGATTCCCATCTAGAATTACCAATATTAAATTTGAGTTGGGAAGATCTACGAAACCGGGAATTGATTCCTTTTCAAACATTAATTCAGGCACAAATTCCGTTAATCATGACAGCACATATTTTGTTTCCGCAAATAGATACAGAAGTTCCAGCAACGTTATCTAAAATTATTCTAAATGATATTTTGCGGAAAGAGTTAGGTTTTCAAGGTGTGATAGTTTCCGATGATTTAGATATGAAAGCTGTATCGGAAATGTTTATGAAAACGGGAACGGTTGCGCGGGCTTTTCATGCTGGTTGTGATTTGTTTATCGTTTCTCGCAATATCAATTCTTCTTCTTTAGAACGGACATATAAAATAGCTGAAGATTTTTCTACTAGTTTAAATAATGGTAGTTTGGATATAGCAGTGGTGGAAGCAGCGCGGGAGAGGGTGGAAAAGTTATTGCAGGTAACTCCTCAATATTCAGTTTCGACTCTTGATCAGGAGACGTTGGTGAAGAATGCAAAATTGGCTATTAGTTGTTGTTTGTAGGGGGATTGAATAAAATTTGGAGGGTGGATTATTGGAAAGGTTACAGCCTAACAAAAAAACTATTCTTCAATTAACCAACCGCGCTGTATCCCATATTCAATTCCTCCAGTCCAATCCATTGTTAAATGCTTCCGAACTTTATAGAATAAATGTTGAGTTACAGTTGGATTAATAGGATTTTTAACATAAGTTTCTTCATACCTAAATTCTCGGTCAGTATTTTTCTGTTGACGCAGTACATAAATCTGATCGATTTTGTATTTACGAAGATTGACATTACTTGTTAACTTGATCCACTCCATTAGTACAATATATAAACTATTGGGATTTCTTGCTTTTAATTCCTCTGCGGATCTTGATGAACTCTCAAGCATAGTTTTATCAAGATAAGTTTTACATTCAATGACAATAACAGGAATATCAAAAATATGAGTTTCTGTATTACCTATAATTGTAACTTTTGAGTAGTCTTCTGATTCTTCTTTAGGAACTGTCAGTATTTCCCCAAGATTTTCTTCTTCCTCTGGTGGAGCAACTGCTTCAAATGATGCTTCAATAGTTGCACCAATGACAAAATCATGATCTTTCTTTTCAATACGCGCATAGGGACGTTTTAACATCTCCGAATATTTTGGAGGTACAAAGAAAATATCTTTAAAAGTATGCGACTTTCCAATTAGAGCATTTTTTCCAAAGTCTTTTACTAAATCTCTAAACAAATAATAAAGAAATTCTTCCAATACACTAGAATGAAGATTAGAACGAGAGTCAAACTTTTCAGCATAATGTTGTTGATCTACAAAATCCTTATATGTTAATAAAAGTTCTACTCTTTTAGAAATAATTTCATCATC
This sequence comes from Anabaena sp. 54, assembly GCA_900299285.1. Classification (GTDB taxonomy): domain Bacteria; phylum Cyanobacteriota; class Cyanobacteriia; order Cyanobacteriales; family Nostocaceae; genus Dolichospermum. The sequence continues at coordinate 6,392 of OMJF01000220.1, forward strand.
ATTATCAGCAGGTCTTGATGTTGGACCAATTAATTGAACATTAGCTAAGTGCCATTTATCATACTCAATTCTAATCTGTTGGAGATATTTTTTACTCTCAGTATCTCTGTATTTTGTACGGTGATTTTCCTTTTGTTCCAGATTTGAACCGTGAACTAATGGGTTTCTATCAGTTGTGGACATAACTCTAATTTTTCTTGAAGATGAACTGCAATTGCTTTAGCAAGTAGGGGTGGTACAGCATTACCTATCTGATTGTACTGGCAAAGAAACTTTTCATTAAATCTATTTTCTCGTTGTAATAATTTATGAGATACAACAGTTTTTTTACCTAAAAAACGATAATTATCTGGAAAAGATTGAACACGCGCACCTTCACGGGCTGTTAAATTACGATGCTGGAAAGGATGAATAAAATTTGCATAAAAAGAAGCTGCTATGGTGTGGGCTGGTTTGTAGGGATTTAAACGTCGGTTATTTTGATCATAGGTTTTACCAGATAATTCACCATTTCCACTCCGACGTTTAGCGCCATATTCTTTTGGCACATTTGAACTAGATTCACCCCATTTGATTTGTTTAAAACGTTCTACAAGTCTGTCGGAATGTTCCATTGCTACATGATTATAGATAATTTTATTACCATTTCTTATCCAGTCTTGATAGTGATTTTGAGGTTCTAATATATAAGGTTGTTCCTCTTTCCCTTCATGGGCTTTAAGTTGCGGTAAATCTGATATAGCATCCCATAAACTAATAGCAGAATGTAGATTTATTTCCTCAAGTGATAATTGCCAGCTATTAATATTGAATAAATCTAGAGAATGTGTTTTTGCAGGAATACCTATTTTCTTACCTAGTTTATTTCCGACAATAAAGACACGCTCTCTAATTTGTGGGACACCATATTCAGCTGAATTAAGTAACCATATTTCCACAAAATAGCCGATGTCTTCAAAAGTTTTCTTAATAATATCTATTACCTTGACACCATCAACATTTTTGCGTGATAGTAAACCCTTAACATTCTCCATTACAAATGCTTTAGGCTCAAGAAAACTTATCCACTGAGCAAAGTTAATGAATAAAGTATTTCGAGGATCATTAGGATCTTTTTGAGCAGGACCTGCAATACTAAAACCTTGACAGGGTGGACCTCCAATAATAATATCAGGCTTGAAAAGACAGATTTCTTTAACGCTATTTATATTATTAAAGTCACGAATGTCATTTTGAATCACTGTCATTTCCGGGTGATTGTAGCGCAGGGTATCGCACGCCCAAGTATCAATTTCAATAGATAGAGGAACAGAAACACCTGCTATTTTAAAACCTAAACCAAAGCCTCCAGCCCCAGCAAACAAGTCAACAGCGACAGGTTGCAGTGTTTTCATAAAAATCTCAAAAATTTAATACCTTAGCCTAGCTTACCATAGTTATCGCATAATCTGGAGATTGTGCGATCTGTATATATAGGAATCCGGTTTGACTCTTAAAAAGATACGTAGGGTGTGTTAGCTGTTAAATTAAAAAATACTTCAAATCCCATGACTTTTCCCAATTACCCAATTACGTCGAAAAAACCGCGCTAGTGCTGATTCTTCCAAAGATAAATAAATTGGTCTACCATGGGGACAAGTGCGCGGGTTGCGGGTACGTTGCCAATTATCTAATAAGGTCTGCATTTCTGGTACACTCATTTTTGTACCATTACGAATTGCACTCCGACAAGCAACTGCAATTTGAGCAGTTTGTAAGTCTCCCCCCCAACTTAATTCTAAAATTGCTTCAGCACAATCTTCTCTTTGTTTTAACATGGTTGGGATGTTTCGCACGCAAAAAATTTTATCACCAAATGGTTCTATATCTAAACCAATACGTTCTAATTGGGAAACCTGCGCTGGTGATAATTGATAAATAATAATTGGCGTTTCTAGAGGTACTAATTGCCAGTGATCACATAATTGTTCATATAATACTCTTTCATGGGCTATATGTTGTTCTACTAACCACATTCCCCCAGAACGTTCAGCAACTATATAAGTGTTACTCAGTTGAGCAATTGCTTTTAAATAGTTTTGATTTTCAGAATTTTGAGAATTTTGACAATTTTGAGAATTTTGAGAATTAAATTTATATTTACCTTTAGATTCTGCTACTTTTAATAAATTACTAATTCTGCTAGTGTGAACTGATTCTTTAATATTAGTTTCGGAAATAATTAGGGATTTGTTGATAGCTGCGGTAATTTGTTCTTGCCAAAAAGGTAGATCATGCAGATATATTTCTGTTTTGGTTGGGTGGCGATTCCAGTTAATTTGCTCTGGAGGAATATGCAAATGCAAAAAACACACAGGATAGCGATCGCGTGGTAATGTTTTATGGAAAGCTGATAAAATATTCTGTTCTAATTCTGGTGATTTAATTATCCTGCCATTAATTGCCACTTTCACCCAATCCAAACGATGACGATGACATCTATCTGGTAAACCTATGACTAAATATAAAGACGAATTTTCCAGATTTGGTATTTCTAAATTCACTTCATATAAATCATCTTGTCGGACTTGAGGAAGAATTTGCGGAATTAATTTTCCCCCAGTTAGTGCAGGACAAATTGTAAACCATTCTTTGTCATTTTGCCATACTTGATAATGAACATGGGGGTGACATAAGGCTATTTGTTGAATTATCCCTTGTACAGCTTTTAATTGCTGATTTGTCGCCGGTAAACCTTGACGACGGGCTGTACAATTAGCAAATAAATTATTCACTGTCACCACGGTACCAGGGGCAATAGCGGCAATATTTACTTCTGTTACTTCTCCTTCGTTATTATAAACAATTCGCCAGCCTTCACTTCCTTCTAAAGGACGACTTAAAACTTCTAAATTTGCTAAAGTTGTTAAACTATGTAGTGCTTCACCACGAAATCCTAAACTCCTGATTTTCCATAGATCTGCACTAGAATGAATTTTACTTGTACTATGTGCAGTTGCGGCTTGTTGCAAATCATCCAAATTCATACCACAACCATTATCAGCTACCCGAATTCGCCATAATTGTGGCCATAAAGAAACTACAATACGCGTTGCACCAGCATCTAGGGAATTTTCTACTAATTCCCTGACAACGGACACCAAGGAGTCAATTACTTCTCCTGCTGTAATTAAATATACAACTTCTGTTGGTAAAGTTTGAATAGTAGATACCGTCATGAGGAATTAAAATTAAAAATTAAGTATTTTCTGAATCTAGAAAATATTAGCCTACAATATTTTGATTACAAAAAAATTAATTTCTAAATTCTGCTGTCATTCTAAAGAAATAAGAGTTAATAGAGGATATTTGCTAAATTTTTTATAGATTAGACAGCACGAAAAGCTTATGAGTATTAATTTGGTTGCTGATGTTAACGACTTAAAGACCAATCTGGAATGGGGACAACCTGCTTTTACAATTATTGATGTGCGCGATCGCTTAAACTATAATCATAGCCGCATCACCGGTGCAATTTCTATCCCCCTCAATGACTTAGAACATCGCGCCCAAACTTGCTTACATAGAGAACGCCAAATTTACATTTATGGTGAAAATGACAGCCAAGCAGCACAAGCTGTCAGAACCTTACAATTCCTTGGTTTTACCACAGTAGCCGAACTTACAGGTGGTTTACAAGCCTGGAAATCTATTAACGGCGCTACAGAAGGAACAGTCGGTTAACAACTGTACTCCAGCCAAAAAGTTAGGCTAACCGCGTAAATTTAGTCACCACTCCCATCCCTTGAAGATGTGGCAGTGGTTAAAGTTAACAGATAGTAATATAATTAAAAATAGTTTTATGGAGAGGTATGGCATTTAAACTTATACCGACGCTGATGATAGGATTTTATGGATTTAGAAAACAGTTAGAATACAAAACACAATTATATGGTATTAAGAGTTTGTCTTAAAAGTTTATGGCGAATATAATAGAGAATAGATTACGCCTTGGAAACGCTACTACACAAGCAAAGTCCACCCCGGTGGACTAACTAACGAAAAATTAAGGATTTGAAACCTGCTTAGGCAGGTTTTGTCTGTGTAGATGTGATTTCTAATCGCCCTTAGACTTTTGAAACATCCTCTAAGTTAATTATTGTGAATAGATTTTATTCTAGTAGTAAAACTCGCTCAAGCTGCAAAGAAAAAAAATTATCATTGCCATGATCTCAAAGAGTGTTTAAATGTGATAAATGCGATTTTGAGAGTGATAGAGCAATCATGTTATCGCATCTGGCTAAGGCGTGCAAGTCTACTGAGGGATAACCGCTCCCATGCTCCTGTTGAAGTAGAAAGTAAAGTCTAGCAATGTCAGTGGTTTTATATAGCAGATGTAAATACTGCAATTAATTTAAAAAAAGAAGTGGTGAGATTAACCGTGGTAGCCTGTGGACTAGATAGTGCCGACACTGCTAGAATAAAACAGGAAGAAAAAACCAACTTTTGTTAACATTAGTTAGCTTTTTTGTATCGGCTCAAGTAATAAACTCCCATGAGTGATCAAAGTCCCTACGAAAAAATCGGGGTATCAGAAAACGCAAGCTTCGATGAAATTCAGGAAGCTCGAAATCGCCTATTGGAAAAATATGGTGGTGAGAGTCATGGACGAGAAGTCATTGAAGCCGCTTATGATGCAATTTTAATGGATCGCCTACGGATGCGCCAACAAGGGAAAATTAAAGTACCTGAGCGTATCCGGTTTCCAGAAATGCGAATTCGATCTATTCCCCAACCAGGTCTAACCCTGAACCGACAATCTCCTGAATGGCTACAAAGAAGTTTGGACAGGCCAACATTGACTGATGTACTATTACCAGGGTTCTGTTATCTAGGTTTGGGTGCGGTTAGTCTGTTTTATCCCGGTGGTACTGAGCAAGTTTTGCAACTCGCATTGGTAGTTGGGGTAGGTGCTGGTGTTTACTTCCTCAATCGCAAGGAAGGCAAATTTGGTCGAGCAGTTTTATTGACTCTGGTTAGTTTAATTATCGGCTTAACTGCTGGTGGTTTAATTGCTGGCTGGATATTACCACTACTGTTACCATTGATAGATTTGACAGGGAATCAATTTTCAACGCTTTTGACTTTCATATTTATGTGGTTAGTAAGCAGTTTTTTACGTTAGTTAATGGGTAATTGGTTAATGGCCGATTACCCATTATTGTGATCGCTACTAGTTGAAAAGATAATCCACCACAGTTTTTAAATCTGGAAGAATCATATCAGGTTGATATGATGCTAGTTGGTTGCGATCGCGGATACCAGACTCAACAGCAATAATTTTAATATCATGTTTTTTGGCGGCCGCGATATCGGCCTCTGTGTCGCCTACCATCCAAGTATCAGCCGCCGGGGGGAGTTCAGCTAATGCTTTAGCCATTAATAAAGGTTTATCTTCGACATCACGAGTTCTTACATAATCATTACTGAGACAATAACGGCGGTTTTCTGGGAAAAAATTCCCTAAATCATATTGGTTAAAAGCATAGTCTAGTTGTTGTACCCTCCGCATAGTCATCACGGCTAAATCAATACCAGCAGCCTGAACTTGACTAAGTGCTGCTAATGCAGTGGGGATCAAAGTATCATATTGGAAGTAGGGTAGAGTATGGACTGTTTGTTTGCGGATTTCCGTGAATTTTTGCCCTTGCTGGGCATCTAAACCAGATTTTAGGGCAATTTGAAGTTCAGGGGTTTGCGATCGCTTCAGTTGCCAAAATTCGGCTTTAGAAAGTTCTGTAATTGTTTGTCCCGGATATCGGGTTTTCTCTAGACACAACTGATAAACACGGTAGTATCGTTCCGAAACATCCATAATTGGACCATCAAAGTCAGTAATTAATCTCAGCATGAGTAGATAAATATTTTTATTTTTTTATTATCTCAGTCAGGTGGTGTTTTTTAATCTGAGGTTTCGGAAATTACATTAATAATTGTAATTGTGAACCTTGCTGATTTTTACTCACTTCAATTCTGGCTTGAAAGGCTTCTTTTAAATGGGGCATATGAGTTACAGTTAAAATACAGGCAAAATCCGATGATATAGCATTAATAGCAGCAATTAGACGATCACATCCTTCCCCGTCTTGAGTACCAAAACCTTCATCTACTATTAATAATTGTAATGATGCCCCGGCTCTTTGTGCCAATAATTTGGCTAAAGCTAAACGAATAGCAAAATTAATTCTAAAAGCTTCTCCTCCTGAATAAGTTTCATAAGACCTTGTTCCCCTCCCGTCAGCAATTAAAATGTCTAATGTGTCTATTAGTTTAGCATTTTTCTTGCTAGATTTACCACTTCTGCCCGCTTTTTGGGTGATAAATTGGACGTGAAATTGATTCGCACTCAAGCGAGAAAGTAATTGATTGGCTTCTGCTTCCAATTGGGGTAAAACATTTTCAATCATTAAAGCTTGAATCCCATTTTTGCCAAAAGCTTGAGCTAATTCTTGATAAACACGCTGTTGCTGTTTACAAATTTGTAATTGTTCTCTTTCTTGTTCATATTGATTTTGTAAAGTTTCCAATTGCAGCGACATTTGTTTTAATTGTCCCAAATGAGAGATTTTATGATCTAGTTCTCGTCTGCGATTTGCTATTTGCTGTTCTAAATTATTAATTTGCACTGTGGGGTTAGCACTGTCAGTTAATTGTTTAACAATATCATTAATTTTTGCAGTTAATATTTCTCTTTCTTTGTCAATTCTTGCTAAGGAATCTCTTAGAGATTGCCATTTATTTCTTAATTGGGGATCTTGTGCTTGTGCGGATAATAATTGTTGATGACGTAACTGCCAAGCTTGCCCTTGACGCACAGCTTGACGCAGATAATTATGATGTTCTGAACTATAGCCAATTTCTGCAATCTGCTGTTCTAAATTAGCGATTTCTTTGGCACAATCAGAATCAGTTTGTTCCTGTTGAATTTGCCATTGTAATTGAGTGATATTTGCTGTTAATTCTGGTTTTCTAGCTGTTAGTTTTTTCTGCCTTTTTATTGCTTCTTTAATTTCTCCTTGTTTAATTTCTGCCCAGCGCAATCTTTCTACTTCATTGCGAGCGAGGGCGTGATCTTGTTCACTATAATTAAGTTGTTGAATATATTGATCTAATTCTTGAATTTCTGCTTGTTTTTCTGGTGCATAATCACCAGTTTGTAAACAAATTTCTAACTGTTCTTTTTCGGAAATAACTTGTATTAACTGTTGTTGGACATCTATTATAGCCTGTAATTGGGCGGCTAATTGTCCCCGTTTTTCTCGCAATGAGTCATAACCGGATAACTTTTGGTCTATTTCCCGATATTCTTGTCTGAGTACCTGAATTTCCCGATCTGAAGCCGCAATTTGTTCCCGTACTACCCAAAATTGTCCTTGGGTATCTTCATATTCTGATTGAGTTTTTTCAACAACTCGACTCCAATGATGTTCGTTTAAAGGGCGTTCACATAAGGGACAAGTAGCATCAGGATTTTGTAACATTTGCAGTTTTTGTTCTAGTTCTGCTAATAACTTTTCATAATCTCCTTGGTGAGCTTGTAACCGTTCAAAAATATGTCGTTTTTCCTGTCCTTTTTCTTTTACCCTTTGCAGATAAACTCGCTTTTTCTCTAATTCTTCAATTTGCCTTTCTACCTCTATTATTTCTTTTTCTATTTGGGGTTGACGATGATGTTTATTTTGTAATTTCTTTTCTTCGGCTTGTTTTTGCTCCAACTGTGCTACTAAACTAGCATGAGTGCGATCTAATTGAGTTTGTAAATTTGCCCTTTGTTGTAATAATGGTGTTACTTGCATTTGCAACTGATCTAAATTAGCCAAATGCTGACGGGCGTTATTTAATTGTGATAAAGCTGCTTCTATATCTCCAGATTTACTCAAAATTTGGGCAATTTCTTGTTCTTGTTTTTCTAAAGCTGCTAATTCAGCTTCAGCTTTTTGTAATTGGCGTTCTAATTCTTGAGTTTGTTTATATAACTGTTGTTGTTTTTGTTGTTTTAAATTGGTAGCTTGGGTGTGTTGTTCAAATTTGGCAGCGAAAATTTCTTCCTGAGAGCGCAAATTTTGATATTGAGTATAACCAGCTTGAATCTTTGCTTCTTGATTTAAGATCTTTTCTAATTCTGCTAATTGGGATTTTACTGATAATTGTTCTTGTTTTAAGCGATCGCTATCTTGACTTAAATTAGCATATCGTTGGCGCACAAAATTTAATTCTTGTTCCCAGTTTTGTCTTTGATGTTGAATAACCTGTAAACTTTGTAATTGATTATTCTCAAAGGTTTGTAACTGTTGTAAATCCTGTAGTTGCGCTTCTAACTCAGTCCGTTGGTTTTCCGTTGTTTCCCTTTCTTGCAGTTGAATTTTGAGATTTTCCAAAGAACGTTCTAATTCCTCCCCTCGTCCCTTGAAAAGTTTAGAGCTATCTTTAGCTTTTTCTTCTAATTCATCATACTGATTTAATTTTAATAATTCTGCTAAAATTTCCTTACGTTCGGTGGGACGTTTGAGCATAAATTCATCGGCTTTCCCTTGACGTAAATAAGCAGAATTAATAAAAGTCTCATAATCTAACTTAATATGTTCGAGAATTACATCCTGAGTGGCTTTTAAACCCTTACCCGTCAAAGGACGAAACCCCCCAGGAGTTTCAATTTGAAATTCTAAAATGCTAGTTCCACCCCTAACCCGGTTGCGAATTACCCGATAAGTTTGTTGACCACTTTGGAAAGTGAAATCAATGCGGACTTCTTTTGCACCAGCATGAATGACATCATCCTCGACAGTAGCACGACTTTCGCCCCAAATTGCCCAAGTGATAGCTTCTAAAAGGGAAGATTTTCCCGCACCATTAGAACCACAAATACAAGCCGTATGCAAGCCGCCAAAATCCAAAGCAGCATCACGGTAACTGAGAAAGTTTTTAATGATAAGTTGAACTGGAATCATTTAGGCTATAGTGCCACATTGACAATTTTAATTGTTAAGAGTACAGATGCACTTTTTGTTAGTTTAGCTAACTAGTAAGCATATTTCTAGTTTTAAAGACAGCAATTTTACAAAAATTTACAATATATCAGGACTTACGCAAGTGTCACACCAAAAAATCTATTGTAGGGTGCTTTACTACAGCATAAATTATGTAAATAAACATATTCTTGATATCTGACGCACCCTACCAATGTGCCAGTTGCGTAAGTCCTA
>OMJF01000221.1 GCA_900299285.1 Anabaena sp. 54
ACAGGTTACAGGTTACAGGTTACAGGTTACAGGTTACAGGTGACAGGTTACAGGGGTGCAGAGGATAAGATTTTTCCTACCGACAACGGACAACTGACAACGGACAACTAACAACGGACAACTGACAACTGACAAATGACAACTAACAACTGACAACTAACAATTACTGACGTTGAAAGCGAAGTGCATCAATTGATTGGGCTGTGAGAAAAATACCTAAGATAATGTAACTGGCAAATAAAATCAAGCCGCTAGTATCGAAAATTCCTTGAATCAGGGTATTGTAATGTTTGAGGAGGGATAGATGACTAACTGCTTCACCAATTGGACCGGGAATGGTTTTGGCAATTAAATCAACAAATAACAGCAAAATAACTATGGCAAAGGTGAGGACTGCCGATAAAATTGTACTGTCTGTTAATGAGGAAATAAACATTCCTAATGATAAAATTGCTGCTGCTAGTAAGAGTAATCCTAAGTGACCCAGTAAGGGAATTGTGGGTGATATGGGAGGATTGGAATTGGATAAAGCGATCGCTTCAAATCCCATTAAAGGTAAAATCATTGTCAATAAAAATGTTAATACTCCTAATAATTTACCTAATGCTACAGCCCAGTTAGTAACTGGTGATGTCGCTAATAATTCCAAAGTTCCTCGTTTGCGTTCTTCGGCGTAGAGTCCCATTGATAAAATAGGCAAGATAAATAGCATTAACCATCCCATTCTATCTAAAAATGCTCGAATAAATTCGTAGGGAACATCTATGTTTGGGAATTGAAATCCTTGTTGGCTTTGTAAATCATAAGCGGAAACTGTGACTAAAATTCCTTCAGGTCCCAATAAAATCATTACGAAAAATAAACCGGCTAAAAACCAAAATGCACTAGCTATACCATAAGCCAATGGGGAAACAAAATAACTTTGTAGTTCTCGACGATAAATAGCAATAATATTGGCGATGACTATACCCATTTATGCAGCTTCTCCTTCTTCGATTTCTGAGTTTATATTTGTGGGTAAATTCTTTTCTGTTGTGGTTAATTCTAAGAAAACATCTTCTAATGTTGCACTAATACGACGCATTTCATATAAACCAAAGCCAGCCCGAATTAAAGCAGTAGCAATTTCTTTTCCTGGTTCTGCTCCCGGCTGTAATATTACCCGTAAATAAGTATGATTTTCTGGTAAATGTTGATGGGTAGGCATTGATTCTACTAAACTCACACCAGATATATTTTGTAACATTTGTTTGGCTAAAAGCGCTTCTCCTGTAATTTCTAATTCATATCCTGCCCCACCTGTTAATTGTGTCATTAAATTTTCTGGGGTATTAGTTGTCACTATTTGTCCTCTGTTAATAATGGCAACTCGGTTACAGGTCATGCTCACTTCCGGGAGAATATGTGTAGAGAGAATAATAGTGTGTGTTCCTGCTAAACTTTTAATTAAGTTGCGTACTTCCGTAATTTGCCGGGGATCAAGTCCCACTGTAGGTTCATCAAGAATAATAGCTGGAGGATCATGAACGATCGCTTGGGCAATACCAACCCTTTGCCGATAACCTTTCGACAGTTTACGAATAATGACTTGGCGTTTTTCCTCTAGGTTACATCTGTTTATAGCTGCTGTTACTTTTGTCGAGCGATCGCCTGCTGAAACTCCTTTGATTCTCGCTACAAAGTGTAAAAATCCTTCCACTGTCATTTCTGGATATAAGGGCGGTGTCTCTGGTAAATAGCCAATGCGTTGACGCACCAACAAAGAATGATCATGGACATCATAACCGTCAATTTTCGCTGTCCCACTACTGGCAGGTAAATAGCCGGCTAAAATTCGCATAGTTGTGGTTTTACCAGCACCGTTTGGACCTAAAAACCCTAAAATTTCCCCTGGTTCAACCCTAAAGGTAACATCAGTAATTGCTGTTGTTGAACCATAAGTTTTACTAAGATGCTCAACTTCAATCATTTGCATAAATCATAATAATACCTAAACAATCTTAGCTAAATTTGAGATTTTATATTTATGAGTTTTCTGTTATTTTTAATTTTTAATTGATTTATGCCTCATCTAAAATTAGTAACAAGATAACCTAGTATGGAATGGATAAAATCATGAGAGTTTGGCTGCTATACTTTTTCGTACTGTTTGCTGCGGCGGAGTTTTTTAAGTGGTTGCGAGCTTTTTCTATACCTTTGCCCATATATATTTTAGCGGGAGCATTTTTAGCTATAGCTTCCAACTATGATAAAATTTTTGGTGATAAAATTAACCAAAACCTGATAAATCCTGACAACCCAGAAATTAAATAAGGTTTGCTTAAGCTGGCATTGTGTAGCCATAAAAGTCTTTCGGTACTATGCATTATATATATTCGCCGAAAACTTTTCACAGATCCTCTTCATCCATAATCACCTGAATTTGATCAAGTTGATTAATTACCACATCTGCACCCTTAACATTATCTGCCCTACCAATCCAAGTAATACCAATACAGCCAGCCGCTTTAGCATCACGCGCCATTTGCATATCACCCACAGAATCACCTATCATTAAAGTCGCCCCTGGTGCTACCCCCAAAGCTTGACAAGCTTCTAAAAACAGTATTGGATCTGGTTTACTAGGACCCAAATCAACACCCTTTTCTAGCTGTAAATAATTACTTAACTGATGAGTTCTTGCAAATGTCTGTACCTCTTGAGTAGTTGCTGCGGAGAGAATTCCCAATTTTAACCCTGCCACTGACAAAGACTTTAATATCTCCAAACTCCCCATAAATAAAGGTGAAGGGGTTTTAGCAACATATTGGTCAGCCTCTTGTAAAGCTTGACTGGCAATTTTCAAAGACTCAAACCATCCCCTCCCGGTTTCCGCAATATAGGCCGCTGCTGCGATTTCTGTTTCTCGACGACTTGCTACTGATATTAAACCCGCTGGATCTAAAAAATCACCGTTAATACCAAAAGCCATTAACAATGGTTCACCAATACCAGGAATTTGCGCGTCTATCATCCTCGCCGCCTTTTGTCCTAGTGTTCTTAAATATGCCTCAGAATCTTCTAAAGTACCGTTTTTATCAAATAAAATTGCTTCAATACGGGAAAAGGTCATGTTTTGACATTTAATAGTTACCAAAATATCTCACCCTAGTCATATTCAAGGTAAAAAAAAGGGGGGTGTCCCCTCTTGATCATAGACTTTAACGATCTCAGTTATAATTACTTATAACTATAAATCTATTATTCTTCAGTCGCTGAGGGAATTTCTTCCTCAGCCATAGCTTCCATAACTGCTACTTCTTCAGCTATGGTTTCTTCAGATCCGGCTGACAGTGGTGCTACTTCCCCAGGTGTGGTAATACCTTGCTGTTTAGCAAGCAGTTGTTCCCGATACTTAGCTGCCATTTCTTCAGCTTTGTCATAAACCAAATCACGGTTTTTGATCATGTCACCAGGTTCGGGTTCCAACTGTTTAGTAGACAGCGAAATCCGTCCTCTTTCTGCATCCAAGTCAATGATCATGACTTTAACTTCATCATTGACATTGAATACGCTATGGGGAGTGTCAATATGTTCCTGGGATATCTCAGAAATATGTAGTAGTCCGCTGACACCACCAATATCAATGAAAGCGCCATAAGGTTTGATACCGCGAACAGTACCAATGACTACTTCGCCAACTTCCAAACGGTTCATTTTCCGCTCAACCAGCGCCCGACGATGGGAGAGAACTAAGCGGTTACGCTCTTCATCTACTTCTAGGAATTTCAAAGGTAGTTCTTCCCCTACCAAATCTTCCTTGGGTTTGCGAGTGCTAATATGAGAACCGGGGATAAAGCCGCGCAGTCCTTCAATTCGCACTAATGCACCACCACGGTTGGTTGCGAAAACGCCAGAACGGACAGTAGCATCTTCTGCTTGTAACTGTCGTACCCGTTCCCAAGCACGCATATACTCAATCCGACGAATTGAAAGGGTGAGCTGACCATCTTCATTTTCATCGGTAAGGATGAAAAATTCCCGCGTTTCGTTTGATTGTAAGACTTCTTCCGGGGCATCTACCCGGTTAATAGACATTTCTTGTATGGGTATATATGCTGCGGTTTTCGCACCTATGTCAATCAGAGCGCCGCGCGGCTCTATACTGAAAACTGTACCCGGTACGACATCACCAGGGCTGAAGTGATAGTCGTATTTATCAAGTAGAGCAGCGAAATCTTCGAGAGTAAATCCAATTTCTGTAGCGGTTAAATTCTGATTGACCATGCTAATGTGTTCCTGGTTCTAGTCTCCGTAAAGGTTTTGTCATAAATTGAGTGTATAAGTGAGCAGTCGGCGAACCGTCTGCACTTACATTTCTGTCTTATCCTAGCTTAGGATAGCTAATCTTAACACATATCAACTTCCAGATATAACATTATATCATATTTAGAGAAGAGGGAATGGGTAATGGGTCATAGGGAGCAGGTGATATCTGAGTTTTAATTCCCACATTCCGCACTTCATTGTGTAGTACAGGTACGAGTGTAATAAGTGGCAGGAATAATTTAAATATAAATACATAGTTTGATTAGTAGTAAATATAGGCAGTAATATAATGATTGCTAACGAATTCAAATTAATAAGGTGTTGACAATAAATTCAGGAGCAAAAATGAGAGAATGAATCTGAATTAAATAAAAATACGAAAAAATATGAATAACCAAAAATAAGAATTTGAGAGTAAAAACTTAGATCACTTAGGAATATTTTGAGACGTTTTAAGAACATCAGCCCATTTCGGAGCATTGCTTTTAGTTGTTTTCTTTAATTGAATCTTGAACCGGATGCGCGTCTTGTTTAATTTGGAGAAGTTGTATCTTTCAACAACAGCGTTTTGGAGGAAGGTTTCGTTTGAGTTGGGAATGAGTGCTTGTAGCATATTGTTTTGGCAATCATATTATTTGATCACTTCCAGATAAGCGTTAGCTTTAAATTGATAGCTACAACCCAAATTACGATTTACTATTCGTTGTCGTCTTTTTCTAAAGGTAAGTCATTTAATAAAAATTCAGTTGATTTTATCAATTTAATCTCAGTTTGACGTTGTTCTTTGATTATACTGAAAGCTTCAATAATAGGATTTAAACAACGTTGTGCATCTTCATATCCACGTTTTTCTAGTTCTTTTATTCTTTCATAAGTGAAATCAAATGCTGTATCTAATAAGTTTACAATTGGTAAGCCTTGTTTAGTAATGAGTTTTTCTGGTCTAATTTCAATAATTATTTGATTTGGAAAATCGTACCGATTCCAAGTTTCTCCATTATCTAAATGAATCACAATTGCATGAGTGCATCCCTCATTTACTAAAGCTTTTAATGGTATATTATCCCCTAAAAATCCATCAACATAAGTCTGTTCATTAATGTTTCGACTAGGAAAAGCTAAAGGAAGGGCAGCACTAGCCAATAATAAGTTGTAAATAGTTTCATTATCTATACAGTCTTGTACACGAAGCCAATGAGCATCTGTTCCTGTGCGGGCGCGAACTAAGTTAATTAAAAAGCTATAACCAAGACCAGGAATTTCTAAGGAAGGAAAAACTGTAGCCCATAATTCTATTCCCTTGCGGAGTTCGTTGGCATTGACCGCTTCCCGTAAAAGTTTATCAATGGGAGCAGGATCAAAAATTGCCTCACAATCCGGGAATATTCCCTGTTCTATAAGAATATCAAACATCCATGTCTGTAATTCTGATAAAAAGGGACGAACAGCACGATTGATAATCGTACTTTTATTAAGGCGTAAAATCTTTGTTTGAGCAATTTTATACCAAAATTTATTAAGACGCTTAACTGCATCAGGAAATGGCTGATAGGAAGATAGAACAGCACCATTGAGAGCGCCAATGCTAGTTCCAGCAATCATATCTGGTACTAAACCTAGTTCAGCAATATATTTCAATGCACCTGATTGATAAGCACCTTTAGCTGCACCACCAGCTAGTACCAGCCCAAGTTTTTGTTTATTAGTTTTCATGGTAGCATTGCTAAACAATCGTTTGCAGTTTCTTCTACTACAGCAGTTATAAATTCTCGTGCATCTGTAGTACGGGAAATAGTATCAATTTGATTATGACAGAGAGCGATCGCGCATTGAGCAGGTTTATTTGGTCTTGCTTGTTCGGGAAGTGTTGCTAATTCTAATGTTGTACCAATGACAAATAAATGAGGTATATTGACTAATCTATGTTGGGGAATTGAACGAATTTCCAATAACCCCGCAGTTAATTCTCTATCATCATTTGTCATTGCAGCCCAAGATTGATCCAATAAATCGCTAAGTCCGAAGAAAGTTGTTTCTGGTAATTGTTGTCTATTTGAGTTGTGAGTGAGGATGTCATTTACTAATAACTCACGATAAAAATTTTGTTCGTTTTTGTTTTTTCTTTCTAATTCATCCATAAGTACATAACTACTAAATACTTCCCTTGCTAATAATATTATTTGCAGAGCAAAAGGTAGTTTAGTATAAGTTTTTCCTCCAGTCCAATTAGAAACAATTCTCTTGTAATCTTTTTCTACGCGAACTTCTGTTTCTACTTTATCAACCCGTTCAGTTAATTTATCAACTTGCTGATGGATTATTGTAAACCTTTCACTTAATTGATTAATTACATTGTCTTGTTTGTTCCATCTTGTTTGTTGATTCCGAATAACATTACGAGCTTCCAATAAGGAAGTTTGAGTAATTTGTAGTGCAGTTTGACTAATTTTCAACGATTCAGTAATTTCCAAAACCCATTGATATAGTGCTTCTTGCCCAGCGATTAAGTTACCATCCAATAGAATTTGACGATTATTATCACTTCCATCAAGCTGAGAAATTAGATTGCCCAACCATCCTCTATTTTTACGATAGAGAATAATATCCTTATTTACTTGAATACCATTGATTATATCAGTTATGGCTTTATCTCCAACAATAGGAACTCGGCGTTGGATTTCTTCAAGCTTTTGAGTGGATGGACTAATGGATTTATGATTAGACATTATCTACCTTCCATAAACTGTTGAGTGCGTTCTAGATAGGAATCAGCTTTTTTGATTATTGCCGTAGCATCTGGTACTATTACAGACAGTTCATGTACCAATTTTTCTTTTTGTTCAAGGGTAAGTTTTTGGTCTTTTTGTGCTTGGCGTAAGCTATCTCGATAGCTACCGAGATAATTATCAAGAGATTCAAAAAAGTTGTTTATCCTTTGCTGAAAATCTTCATCTAAATATTTACTAATTCCTTGATTAATTGCCTCAACATTATTATCAATTGATTGATTAATTTGATTTACTAATTCCGTTAAGGAAACTGTGTAGTAATCTTCTTTTTTGTCAGGTCTTTTCTTCTTCTCTGAGACTTGCACAGGAATGAGCCATAACCAATGCCACCATACTCGTTGTTGTTTACGCACAGTATCATAACCTTGATCTATATATTTAGTTTTACGATCTACACGAGGTTTAACTACATCTAAATCTTCAGATTCTAAGGTTGGTTGGGGCAATGATAAATCTACATTGAAAGCTTCATTAAGTCGTGTCCGCGCTCTCTCAATAATTGGTTTCGTTTCTTTTTCTAGGAAATTAATTAGTCCTGAACGTGCCTGTTCAATTTCTTGTCCTGTTTTTTTCCTTACAGAAGATAGTATATTTTCTGACCTTTCTTTAGCCCAAGCAATTGCTTGATTTGCAAATTCTTCGGCCTCCACTTCAGTTGCAAATTCAAGCTCATCCGAACTTTTATATTTTAATTTAGATTTGATACTTTCTGATATCCAATTTGACCACCAACTTGGAAAATCACTCGAATTTCCAATATCAGTCAGTAAAAAATCCCTAGCTTTAATGTCTAACTTTTGAAATACATTTCCACTTTTATAGTCTTCTTCAATAAAATAGTCTTCAATACTAACCAAAGATTCTTTTTTCAGATTGCCAAGAATTTCATTCAGATTATTTTGGAGATTTGACCTTATATTTTCTACTGTTCTAATCCTATCTCGACACAATTCAAGACGTTTTAAATCAGCTTCTAAAGCATTAACTTCATTTTCTAATTTTTCCGCATCTTTAGAAATAGCACTGCTACGTAGTTGTAGTTCATCTCGTAGTGCTATTAAATGATTGCGTCCAACATTTAAAGCTGATTTCATGGTTCTAGGTGCAGCACTTTCCATCAGTGCATGAATAGCTTTTTCTAAAAATGGAGCAAATCCTGAATCTTCCCAAAGATACTGAGCTTCTTCTTGTAAGTCTTCTATGGTTGCTTTTTTTAATTTTTGTTCCCATCTTACCCCTAGTGCTTGCTGTGCTAATACTTCTGCTGTTTGCATATTTGCTATGTCAATACCAGGATTTTGTTGTAACTCCAGCATGAATTTAGCAGCAAAAAAAGCGCGTCTTGCTGAAACTTCAAAAACTCTATCTGTATTATTCGATTCACTCAGTTCTAGGTCAGAAGCAACAAATTTTTGTACTTCTTCTGAAGTCATGTCACCTTTTATGCGTTGGTCAACTTTGTTGACTAATACATATAAATTTTCTCTACCTAATAACTCTATAACTGGCTTAATTTGTTTTTTAACTTCTTCAGCCGCTTTATTATTTAACTGTGTGAAGTCAAGCACAATCAACACTATCGAACTTCTTTTCAACTGTTCCGCGACTACTGTTGCTAGTCTTAGATTTTCTCCTGCTTCATTAGGTCCTGGTGTGTCAACAATAACTAGATTACCAAGTTTTTCTGTTTGTCCTGCTGTTTGCGATCGCCAAAATGGTGTTTCAATTCTAGGAACATCCATAATTTGACTGAGAGGATCTTTGGATGGTTCTAAAATGCTACACAAACGAACTACATCATTCAAACCTGTCAGAGCTTTAATTATTTCTTCACGCCCAGAAATTTTACTACGAGACGGAAATCCAATGGTATCTTGAATTTCTTTCAACAATTCCATTAAATGAGGATATTGAGCTATTTTTTCTTGTACTTGCTCAGTTCCTAATGTTTGGGTTTTTTTCTTTAAAGCCAGAATTGTCTCTTGGAAAACAGATAAAATTCCAGGACTTAGGGTTAGAGTTGGTGCTGCTAGTTCAGAACTAAAAATAATTTCAGTTGGCAGGGTTGTCATTGCTGCATTACGACTAGGCAAAATATCCTGCCCAACAATCGCATTAATGATTGTAGATTTACCTGCTTTCATGGGTGCAACAATTGACATCACCAATTCCAGGTCTTTTACATTCCGTTCTGCCTCTGCTATTTCCTGCTGAAATTTACCATATTTTTCACCACTAGAATCAGAACTCAGCGCTGTACTAGCGCGATTCATCAGCGAGCTAATTTGCTGTAAAATATCAATAACATCGCTTTGTAAATCTTCGATATTTGGTTTTAGTGGTTTAGAAACCATTTGTTTATACCTCTTATTCTATAAAATTTAGTACATTTAATACTCTTTATTACGAAATAAATGTACCAATAGTATGATTACTGAATCAACATTCTATTATATTTCTTAATATCCGTTGCTACTATGATCAGTAACAACGGATATTATTAGCATATATTCCCTGACAAATGGGGAATAACTAACTACTTATCTTTCTTCTCAAAACGGGGGGGTTCGCGGAAGGCGATCGCAAAAAAGAGAACACCGATGGCGAGGGTTAAAATCAAGATGTAAGCAACACTTTCCATATTTTTCAGATCCTGCCTATTGAGCCAGTAATTTTAGTTAACCAAGCCTGGGAAAAAGCATGAAGTAGATTTTTCTACTTCACACCTCATCCAAGTTTTAAGCTTCGTTACGGACACGAGTTGACTTGTCGCCCACTTTTTGGAACAGACCCCATTCAACTTGTTCTTCTTCAATTTCCACACCGGCAAATACATCACGGTAGATAGTCCGTGAACCGTGCCATAGGTGACCAAAGAAGAATAATAAAGCGAATACAGCATGACCGAAAGTAAACCAACCTCTCGGAGAAGTACGGAATACACCGTCAGAGTTCAAAGTTTCTCTGTCAAATTCAAAGATCTCGCCACCTTGAGCTTTCCGGGCGTACTTCTTGACATCAGCGGGGTCTGTGAAGGTTTGACCATTCAGATTACCACCGTAGAAGCTGACAGTCACACCAGTTTGTTCAAAGCTGTATTTAGATTCTGCCCGACGGAAGGGGATGTCAGCACGGACAACACCATCTTTATCGGTCAAAATTACGGGGAAAGTTTCAAAGAAGTTAGGTAAACGACGAACTGTTAATTCCCGTCCTTCGGCATCTGTGAACACAGCGTGACCTTGCCAAGATTGGGCAATACCATCACCCTTCACCATTGCGCCTGTACGGAATAGACCACCTTTAGCGGGGCTATTGCCAACGTAATCGTAGAATGCCAATTTTTCAGGAATTTTCGCCCAAGCTTCGGACAAAGTAGCGCCTTCTGCCACACTGGTTTGCACACGACGCTGAATTTCTTGACGGAAGTAGCCTTGGTCCCACTGATAGCGGGTAGGGCCAAACAGTTCAATGGGGGTAGTAGCGTTACCGTACCACATAGTTCCAGCGACGACGAAAGCAGCGAAGAATACTGCCGCGATACTACTGGAAAGTACGGTTTCAATATTTCCCATCCGTAGGGCTTTGTAGAGCCTTTCGGGGGGTCTAACACTGAGGTGGAATAAACCAGCAATAATACCGACTACACCTGCTGCAATGTGGTGAGCCACAACGCCACCGGGGTTATAAGGGTTAAATCCAGCCGGACCCCATTCTGGGGCTACTGGTTGAATACTGCCAGTGAGTCCATAAGCATCAGATACCCACATTCCAGGACCAAAGAGTCCAGTTTGGTGGAAAGCGCCGAAACCAAAACAAAGTAAACCGGATAAGAACAGGTGAATACCAAACATTTTGGGCAAGTCTAGAGCAGGTTCGCCAGTGCGAGGATCTCTAAACAGTTCCAAATCCCAGAAAACCCAGTGCCAAACAGCAGCTAGGAATAATAAACCGGAGAGAACGATGTGAGCCGCAGCAACGCCCTCAAATGACCAGAAACCGGGGTCTACTGCTGTGCCACCAGTTACACTCCAACCGCCCCAAGATTCGGTTACGCCTAAACGTGCCATGAAGGGAAGTACAAACATCCCTTGTCGCCACATGGGGTTAAGAACTGGATCACTGGGGTTATAAATGGCTAGTTCGTACAGTGCCATTGAACCTGCCCAACCAGCTACTAAAGCTGTGTGCATTAAGTGTACAGAAATCAGCCGACCTGGATCGTTCAGAACGACTGTATGTACTCGATACCAAGGTAGTCCCATTAACTACAAGCCTCCTGGATAGTTATGTTGACAAAGCAATTTTGTTACTAAGGTTCAAACATGACGGAAATCGCCAATCATTAAGAATCTCTGAGTTTTTTATTGCTGATTTTGAGTTTGGCTATGCTGGGGAACTAACATAGCTTGATTCTTTTGTCAAGAAATTGCTATGGGAGTGTTTGAGCAATCGCTAAACAAAAATGAGAATATTTTAAAAAGTGTAACTATTGATGGCACGCTTTGCAAGCGTTTCCATGCTTGAGGTTACGGAGTTTGTGGTTTGAATGTCGCTATCAGTCCCCAGAAACTGGAAAGCTGAAGTTTTTTAAGTCCACTATTCCAGGATAAAACTAAATTGGGGTTTTACCAGGCGATCGCTCTTTGAATAATTAATAAGTTATATTTTAAACATATATTGACAGCAGCTAGGCAGAAAAATTATGTATCCTATCAAAATAGGGGGCAACCACAACTATTGAAAGCCCATCTATGATTTTATTAGTTGATACGAGGTGAATAAATATCGAGAAAAGTATGATTTAATAAGTGTTAGAAGAGAACATAATTATTATAGCATGGCAGAAAAGTTATGGCAGTGCCGATGGTCTGAATTATAATCAATCAGATGTGCAGCATTGGTTAAATCGAGAATTGCCCAGAAATAGCATCATCACTGAACTTACACCATGAACACCAAAACCAAAATTGACTGTCCTGTTTGCGGGTATCAAGGAATTGATGGTCATATCTGTCCTAGTTGTGACACTGATATTTCTCTAATTCGCTCCTTGGAGGAATTGCCTCAGCGCCCAAAATCTTGGACAAGAGAAATCGCCATTTTAATGCTGATGATAGGTATTACTATCGGTGCTGGGGGTAGTTTTTTCTCCCTGCAAACAGCTTTGTATACTGCGACTATCCCCAATGGTACTCCTAAAGTTGCTAGTAGTCCCAACCCCAGTCCACAGATAATTACTACTACTCCAAAGAAGCCACCAATACTAGCAACTTATAATGTAAAATCAGGGGACACTCTCAGTGGTATTGCTGAAAGATTGTGTAGCAAACCTACTGATTGGCAATTAATAGTTGCAGTTAACCCCGAATTACAAAAGCGGGAAAATAAATTAGATATAAATCAGGTGTTGAAAATTCCTAATAGCTGCAAAGGCAAAACCCCATGAGTATAATTTGTAGATTGCAGTACAGGTTGAAGCAAGCTAGTCAGAAAGGTAAAAATTTAGTCCAAAATAAACAATTTGGAGTCAATCTTTTGCTATATAAATTATTTTTCGTTTCTGAAAATATGGTAATCATGTCTAATTTGTGAAAATCTGCCATGGTCAGATACTAGAATGGTTAAATAATTCGGGTATCTAGTTTTTTGACATCCCATTGTTTAGCTTCTAATACCTGTTAGATAATTCGTTGTTTATCAACTTCATTAATTAGACTCATATTTTCTAGACAATAACTTAAAGTTTCAGATCCTTGACTACTTTAAGAATTTAGGGATCTTTTCATTCTCGTCCCCCAAGCAAGATAGTGTATCATTGTCTTTTTGCTCATAATGTACCATGGCTACAATTAACGACAACTACCTAAAACTCAAAGCTGGTTATCTGTTTCCTGAAATTGGGCGACGGGTCAATGCCTTTGCACAGGCTAACCCAGATGCTAAAATCATTCGCTTGGGTATTGGTGATGTCACCGAACCTTTACCAGAAGCCTGTCGAACTGCGATGATTAAAGCTGTGGAAGATATGGGCGATCGCTCAAGTTTTAAAGGATATGGACCAGAACAAGGTTATAATTGGTTAAGGGAGAAAATCGCCACCCATGACTTTCAAGCGCGAGGAGCAGCCATAGAAGCCGATGAGATCTTTATTTCCGACGGTTCTAAATGCGATTCTGGCAACATTTTAGATATTTTTGGCAAAAATAACATCATCGCTGTTACTGACCCCGTATACCCCGTTTACGTAGATACCAACGTCATGGCGGGTAATACGGGAGATATGAATGAAAAAGGCGAATATGGTGGTTTAGTTTATTTACCTGTTACTGCTGAAAATAATTTTACGGCGGAAATTCCTAGCCAAAAAGTTGATTTAATTTATCTTTGCTTTCCTAATAATCCCACCGGTGCAACTGCAACTAAAGAACATTTGCAAGCATGGGTAAATTATGCCAAAGCTAACGGTTCAATTATCTTTTTTGATGCTGCTTATGAAGCATTTATTAAAGATCCTAGTTTACCTCATTCTATTTTTGAAATAGAAGGCGCTAGAGATTGTGCAATTGAATTTCGTTCTTTCTCCAAAAATGCCGGGTTTACTGGGACTCGTTGCGCTTTAACTGTTGTTCCCAAAACCCTCACCGCTAAAGCTGCTGATGGTTCTAATGTGGAACTTTGGAAACTCTGGAATCGTCGTCAGTCTACTAAATTTAACGGCGTTTCTTATATTATTCAAAGAGGTGCAGAAGCGGTTTATTCAGAAGCAGGACAAGCACAAATCAAAGCTTTAGTAAACTTCTATTTAGACAACGCCAAAATCATTTGTCAAGAACTGACAAACGCAGGTTTAAATGTTTATGGTGGTGTCAATGCTCCCTATGTATGGGTGAAAACTCCTCACGGTTTATCCAGTTGGGAATTTTTCGATAAGTTATTAGCAACTGTCAATGTTGTGGGAACTCCTGGTTCTGGTTTCGGTGCTGCGGGTGAGGGTTATTTCCGTATTTCGGCCTTTAATAGTCGGGAAAATGTGGAAGAAGCAATGAAACGGATTATCGCTAAGTTTAAAGTTTAGAATATAGTGGTGGGTAATGCCCACCCTAAAAGGTTGTCTTAAAAGTTTATGGCGATTAGAAATCGCTACTATACAAGCAAAGTCCACCTGCGTGGACTAACGAAAAATTAAGGATTTGAAACCTGCGTAGGCAGGTTTTGTCTGTGTAGATGTGATTTCTAATCGCCCTTA
>OMJF01000222.1 GCA_900299285.1 Anabaena sp. 54
ATCAAGTTGGGATTTTTCTTGGCTAACTTATGTCAATATTTGTTAACATAAGTATAGTTTTGTCTATAAAATTGTCAACTTAGGACAAGCTCTTTGCGCCTTTGTTCCTGTGCGTCTTGGTGTGAAACACAAGCTAGTTACTATACCTCATTTACCCAATTTGCTTGTTGCGGTACGGGAATGTAAATTCCGGCTGCGTCTAAGCTAATTTTGAGACGACGACGATATTCTCGGGCGATGGACCATTGTTTGAGGGGCTGGGTTTTAATTAAGATTCTAATCATGATACCGCGATCGCTAAAATTATCTATTCCTAATACATTAGGTTTTTCGAGAATTTGATCTTGCCATTGAGGGTCTTGAGTCATGTCTAAACCCACATCTTCAATTAACTTCAAGGCCTCATCTACATTAGCCTGGTAAGAAACTGGAATAGTTAAATCAGCACGTGACCAGCGACTGGAAAGATTAGCGACAATTTTGACTTCGCTGTTGGGAATGGTAATTAAGCGTCCTTCTGAATCTCGAACTTGGGTCATTCGTAAATTCAATTTTTCGACTAAACCCCCCACAGTACCAACTGTTATCATATCACCAAGGGCGTATTGGTCTTCAAAAATAATCAAAAAGCCGTTAATTGCGTCTTTGATTAAGTTTTGAGAAGGGAGGGATAGGGCTACACCAAGCAACCCAGCGCTGGCTAAGAGCGGAACGATATTTATACCCAAAGATATCAGTGCTAATAAGCTACCTGCTCCTACCCAGATTATGGTAGTGATACTTTTAGTCACGCCGGAAAATGTGGATATTCTCATTTGTAACCGTGCGGATGTTTCTGGGGTTAATAAAGCACCACCACTAACTATTGTTGATGTAAAGTGATCTATTAAGGCATAGGTAAACCGTATAGCTACGTAAGTTAACACAGCCACAATAGTTAATTTGATGGGAATTTTCGCAATGGTGAGAATCGCAATTTGTAATGGTTTGGTGTAGGGAAATAGTCCTAAAATAATTAATGTACCGCCGCCCCAAAGCATTACTTGTGCAGTTTGAAACAGTCTTTTTTTTACTTCTTTAATATGCTGCTGTTGTTTTTGATTTAATAGTGTGGTTATTGGTTGCGTGTCTGTAGAATTATGCGGAATTGATTGATTTTCAATCTTGCTTAAATGTTTTTGCCAACGTCCGATACTGCAACTGATTGTTATTATTGCTAGTGTGCTGAAGGCTGCAATTCCCCCTTGCTGCACTAAAAACCGAGTTTGCTGTTCTTGATTTGCTTCTTTTGAGTTGTGTTGAAACCCATCACTAATTTTATTTACCAAAATTAACGGGTTTAACTGTCTAGTATATTCTTTTTTATCTACCCTATTGTTCCCAATATTGGCAGTTGACACCAAAGGTAAAGGAGAAATCTGGGCTGTAGCTTTGTTAACAGAGCCAATGGTGATTGCTATTGTCCCGGCGATCGCTAAAAATCGAAGTATCATGAAAACACCTCCTTGTGTCAATGGGGAAATAGAAACTGGCTATAACCCATAATCCATAACCCATTACCAATCAGTTGCTACAATACCAGAGAATGATCGAAAAGCCAAAAGTCAGATAGGGCGTTAATATTGCTCATACTAGAGGTGAAGCTAGTTTCCCAGACTTTCTCCCTTGCTGGTTACTAATTACCAGAAAATATGGCTAGGAATAAGAAAACCTTGTACAGTACGTAAAGACCTGAAAATGAAATTAAAATTTAATTAAAATTTTGAGGTTATACTAACATAGCCGAATCATCATCTTTTAGAGGATAATTTTCATGACTGTAGCTGCTCCCTTAAAGCACGAGGTTAAAGACCTCGCTCTCGCTCCCTTGGGAAGACAACGTATTGACTGGGCTGGACGAGAAATGCCTGTATTGAAGCAAATCCGCGATCGCTTTGCTGTTGAAAAGCCTTTTGCTGGTTTACGCTTAGTTGCTTGCGCCCACGTTACTACAGAAACCGCACATTTAGCGATCGCTCTGAAAGCTGGTGGTGCTGATGCTGTTTTAATTGCAAGTAACCCCTTATCAACTCAAGATGACGTAGCAGCTTGTTTAGTGGCTGACTATGGTATCCCTGTATTTGCATTGAAAGGTGAAGACGCTGCTACCTATAGCCGTCACGTACAAATCGCTTTAGATCACCGTCCTAACATTATTATTGATGATGGTAGTGACGTAGTAGCGGAATTAGTTCAACATCGTCAAGATCAAATTAAAGATCTAATCGGGACAACAGAAGAAACCACCACAGGTATTGTGCGTTTACGCGCTATGTTGGCTGATGGCGTGTTAACCTTCCCGGCGATGAATGTTAATGATGCAGATACCAAACACTTCTTTGATAACCGCTATGGTACTGGTCAATCTACCTTAGATGGTATTATTCGCGCTACAAACATCTTACTAGCTGGTAAAACCATTGTCGTAGCTGGTTATGGTTGGTGCGGTAAAGGTACTGCTTTACGTGCGCGTGGTTTAGGTGCTAACGTGATTGTTACCGAAATTGACCCCATTAAAGCAATTGAAGCGGTAATGGATGGTTTCCGAGTATTACCCATGTCTGAAGCTGCGCCTCAAGGTGATATTTTCATCACTGTGACGGGTAACAAGCACGTAGTTCGGGGTGAGCATTTTGACACCATGAAAGATGGAGCGATCGTTTGTAACTCTGGACACTTTGATATTGAGTTAGACTTGAAATACTTAGCAAGTCAAGCGAAGGAAATCAAAACCGTCAGACCATTTACAGAGCAGTATATTCTCAACAGTGGTAAATCTGTGATTGTGTTGGGAGAAGGTCGTTTAGTGAATTTAGCGGCGGCGGAAGGACATCCTAGCGCGGTGATGGATATGAGTTTTGCTAACCAAGCCTTAGCTGTGGAATATTTGGTTAAGAATAAAGGTAAGTTAGAGCCTGGTTTGTATTCTATTCCTACTGAGGTGGACCAAGAAATTGCGCGGTTGAAGTTGCAAGCGTTGGGTATTGCCATTGATAGTTTGACTGCTGATCAGATTGAGTATATCAATTCTTGGCAGTCGGGAACTTAAATCATTGATTAGTTGATTTTTTTGGGGATAGGCGTTTTGCTTATCCCTTTTTTTGTGTGTTTCTTGCAGTGATGTAGTTGACAAAAATTTTATTTCATGATATTAAATTCGTAAATATACGAGTTTTTTGTCAAAAATAGCTATTTTTAGCAAAAAATAAGGATAAGTAGTTGGACAAAATTATTTACACAAGTCTCTGGGCTGAAATCCTTAATTGGCAAAGGATTTGTAAATAAATAATATGTAATTAATTCTGTCCATGTACTTATTTGACTTAATGAGTTTACAATTACAGGTCTAGTAACTTATGAATCCTACTGAACAACGGTTAAAAACTTTAACAGATAATTTAAATCAACTCTATAAAAAACTAGGTTTCTTTGAACGAGAACTAATGAAGGCTGTTGGCGCAGAGGCCAAATATGGGATCACACAACAGATTGAAGAAGACATCATTCCCTATATCCGTAAATATGAACAGGAGTATTGGCAAATTTTTCCTATTAATGCAATTATTATCTCTGAAGAAGAAGCCACTACCGAACTGACTCAAGTACAGCAAGCAATTGATAAGATTCAGTATAGTAATAGTAATGGAGAGAATTATCCTCAGAAACTTCTGGATATACTGGAAGAAATTCAAACCAAGTTAAACGATTCAGAAAAAGCAGCCGCAGCCAAGCTGAAGGTCGTTTTACCGTTAATTCCTATGATCGCATCCTACGAACTAGAGATAGATACAGAAAATTTTATTTACAAAACATTAGAATCCATTAGGGGATTATTAAAAAAAAAGAGATAACTTTAAGCTCAACAATTTCTATGACGGATACAAAAATTTCCGTCACAGGAAGTAACGTTCGTGAAAAACAACAACCATTCGAAGATTGTCGTCAAAGAATAATAGATGAAAATAAGATACAACTAAATTATAAATCCCTACCTTTCTATAATCCTTTTCATTTAATCACGGGTCCTTTTCGCTTAACTCTAAAAATCAATGACGAAGACCCTATTGTTCAGGATGTTCATATGGGGGAACATAAGTTCACAGTTGAGTTTAAATGTAAAAAATCTAACTTTATAAGAAAATGTGAGGTTACTGCAAAATTAAAATTCTGGACGGTCAAATATTATCTGAAAGTGGATGGAACAGATTATGATTTTTCTAAGGTGTTTTAAATTAAACCAATTTTGAATAAAGTAAGAATCTATGATGAATAATAACAATAGCAGTCCAACTACAAAAAGAAGAAAATTTTTGACAATGGCTGTGGGAACAACTCTTGGCTTTTCCATTCCCTATATATATACAAATATAGAAAATACTAACAACCTAGTAAGAGCGGGATGTCCAGGTTGTGATTATTTCTTCAGAGTCTTTATATGTGGGGCTGGTGTATATTTACTTGCTCAGTTTGTACCCAAACGAAAAAGTGAAAGTGCTGAATTTCAATTTACAATTGAGTATAGTCCAGAAAGGAAGGAAAAAATCGACCTGAAATTTGAGGTTTGGGTAGCATATCAGAAAAACGGACGTTATTTTGTTGATAAAAGATTTTTACGCGATGAGATAAACACAACTATTTATCCTAATACAGAGTGGGAGTATTCATATTCTGCCTCTGTAAAAAGTTCTGATCGTCCTCTTTATTTGTCTATCGGTACAGATTGTCGCATTTATAGAACAAGATTTGACAGCTTTTAAGTCATTACTTTGGAATAAATTTACGACTTTGCACAAAACAAAAAATATTTATAATTCGTGACATTCTCAGTGGTAGGTTGGGTTGAGGTACGAAACCCAACATCTTTATAATGTTACCATGTTGGATTGCTACTGCCTACGCCAACCTACGAATATAATATAAAAGCATTACCTAAAAAATCAGGTATAATCTAAGATATAAAATATAGTTTTATGTTTTTATGTCAGCAAAAGATATATTTCACAATGCAGTTAGGTTAGCCTTAGAAAAAGATGGTTGGTTAATTACCGATGATCCTTTATATTTTCGACTGACAGCATTAGTTAAAATTAGGATAGATTTAGGAGCAGAAAAATTAATTGG
>OMJF01000223.1 GCA_900299285.1 Anabaena sp. 54
AAATTCTTCTGATTCAGATTCATTGATTTTTGCAATTAGGTTTTTTAAATGTTTTTTGAAGGTTTCAATATCATTTCTAAACGGGTTGATTTTCAGAAATGCTTTATTTAATGATTTTCTGGGTTGTATTTTATTTCCTATCATTAGTTTTAACCGTGATTTTTTATCGGCAATGAGTATTGTAACTCATGATTTGCAACTATAATTACTCATACAGCGGGCAAAAATAACTAACTACTTTACCATGATTGAAACCCTATTCAAAGCTTATACTCCCCTATTTACTTGGATAGGGATAGGTCTAATATTATCTCGATTTAGCTCTGATAAATTGGCCAAGTGGCTAGGACAGTCGCTATACTGGGTAGGAGTGCCACTACAGTTGTTAGTATTAGCCCGTCATACTAATATAGAAACTGGTAGACTAATACCGTTTTTGGGAGTAGCAGTATTAATACTAAGTTTAGCTTTAGCACTATTAACTTGGTGGTTTTGGCAATGGTTTAATAAAATCAAGGCAGAGCGAAAAAGCGTAGAATTATCAGACTATTTAAAAAAAGCGAGTTTAGGTAGTTTTATTTTGGCAACAATTTTAGGAAATACGGGTTTTGTTGGACTAACACTAACACAAGTTCTTACAAGTCCGATAAATAATGATTGGGCAGTATTATTTAGCGTCACAAATAATGTTGTTGGTACTTATGGAATTGCTGTCTTAATTGCCAGTTATTTTGGACAGAGAACCACGGAAAATCATTGGTGGATACAATTACGAGATATAGCTACCGTTCCCAGTCTGTGGACGTTTTTCATTGGCTTAAATACCCAATTTGTGCAATTACCCGCATTAATTGAATCAGGCTTAGAACAAGCTGTTTGGGTAGTAATTGCCCTCGCTTTGTTGCTGGTTGGTTTGCGACTAGGAACAATAAAAGAATATCAAAATCTGAATATTGCTATAATAGCCAGTGTTCTGAAAGTTTTGATTATCCCCTTATTAGTAGGATTAGGTGCGACCTATGCGGGTATAATTGGGGAACAGCGTTTAGTCTTGGTACTTATGTCAGGGACACCCACAGGACTTTCCGTACTGATTTTAGCGGAAGTTTACGAATTAGATCGGAACTTATTAGTCAGTAGCATTGCCTTAACCTTTATTGGGTTATTTTTAGCCCTACCTCTGTGGTTAATTTGGTTTGGCTAAATTTATAATTCAATACAGGTGGTTAATTAACGGTTGGTTTTGACTGGGAATAAATTCAAGTCCCAGTGTGGAGTGATAAATATTACAATACTACTCCCGTGAACCCCTCCCCGTTCACAGGAAGAGCCTTAAATCCTGTTTTTATCCTGTTTTTATCCTGTTTTTATCCTGTTTTTATCCTGTTTTTATCCTGTTAATCTTTTAATTCTGACAATGAGCAACCGTGTTAAAATACTCTTAGGCATAATTACTGCCATTCCCATGGCTTTAGGCTTACCAGCAAAGGCTTTAGAAGTACAGATAATGCCTAAAAATCCCCAATTGGGAGATACAATTTCAGTATTAATTGATGTGGATAATCAGGAAAATCATAGTAATCCTACGGTGAAAATTGGCGAAAAAACCTATCCAGCTTTTGAAATTGCACCTCGTCAATACCGTTCCTTTATTCCCACAACTCCCTTAGAAGAAGCTGGAGTGAGAACAATTAGAGTGTCCCAGGAGGGACAGGAACAACAACTATCCATACAAGTGCGCGATCGCAAATTCCCAGTTCAACGCATCACTTTACCACCGGGTAAAGCTGGGGTAAAAGCAACCCAGGAGGAACTAAAGCGAGTAGCAGAATTTAAAGCTCTCCAGACACCGGAAAAATACTGGAACGGTGTTTTTATTACCCCCAACACAGGCAGAACATCTACTAGATATGGTGTCCGTCGCTACTACAATGGTGTATTTGCCAATGATTACTACCATCGTGGACAGGATTACGCAGGAGCAGCAGGATCATCTGTAACAGCCCCCGCAGCGGGAAGAGTTGCCCTAGTGGGGACAGTATCCCAAGGCTTCCGAGTTCATGGTAATGTTATCGGCATTGATCATGGTCAGGGAGTAGTCAGTATTTTCATGCACCTCAGTAGTATAAATGTTCGAGAAGGTGATTTTGTCAAAGCTGGTCAAAAAATTGGTACAGTAGGTTCAACCGGTGCATCTACCGGACCCCACTTACACTGGGGCTTGTATGTAAACGGACAATCAGTTGACCCATTACCGTGGAAATCCCAGGAAATTAAGTGAACCTAATTCAATCACGGACTAATACAGGTGTATCTAAGGCAACTTGGCTATACAACATCCGTACATCAGAATTACGCATTCTCAGACAACCATGAGAAACAGCCGCTCCCACTAAATCAACATCTGGTGTACCATGAAAGCCAATTTCATTGCGACCATCTGACCAAAAACCAATCCATCTATCCCCTAAAGGACTATTAGTACCACCGTCAAAGATAGCACCTGTAATGGGATGTCGCCAAATGGGATGATGTTCTTTGTGGATAACTTGAAAATTGCCGGTGGGTGTTTCCCAACCCTTTTTACCAATAGCGATAGGGTAACTAGCTATTACTTCATCATATCGAGAAACATAAACACGGCGATCGCTTAAATCTACTACAACTTGGGTTGTGTCCGATGCTGATACTGCTGGGCTTGTATTCTCAATTGTACCTGTAATACTAGCCAAACTTGACCGGGGTTTTTTCTGATCAGAATCTAAGTTAATTGTCCCAGATTTTTGGGGAGAGGTAGGTACAGAAGCCGCAATTGCACTCTCCCCAGTCACCAGTGAATCCTGCGGATAGACCCCTGTAGACCTGGAATAATTTAACTCCCCTGTTCCTGTTTTTCTCGTCGTTTGCAAGTGGACAGCTAGAGATAAAATTGCTGTACCGAAACAGAGAAACATAATCATACTTGCTACAGATTCATTTCTTGCCATTGCTATCGCCTATTATTTATCGTCCGTCACCCTTGGGGAACTTTTAATTAATTATCCAGTCTGATCGGGAAGAGTGATTTGATTTAAAGCCAATCCGATCCATGAGTCAATCCATTAGTGTATCCTGGTCAACAGTTGGTGCCACTTACCCAGCAGCATCGGTGCAAGTTGACAAACTCTCAAACCACGATCTTATTCTACGCTGTCAAGTCGGATTGCGTCCAGACCGTGCTGCCTTTGCAGAACTACTACGCCGTCATCAAACCCAAGTTGATCGAGTTTTATATCATTTAGCTCCTGATTGGTCTGACAGAGCCGATTTAGCCCAGGAAGTTTGGATTCGTGTATATAGAAGTATTAGCCGATTACAAGAACCTACCAAGTTCCGAGGTTGGTTAAGTCGTATTGCTACTAATTTGTTTTATGATGAATTACGTAAACGTAAACGGGTAGCCAGTCCCCTCTCCCTAGATGCTCCCCGAAGCTTGGAAGACGGTGAAATGGATTGGGAAATTGCCTCTAATACCCCAAGTCCAGATGAGCAAATGACTACAAGAGAATTTTATGAGCAGTTGCGAGAAGCGATCGCGGATTTACCTGAAGCTTTTCGCACTACTATTATCCTTAGAGAAATAGAAGGTCTGTCTTATGAGGAAATTGCTGAACTGACCGGAGTTTCTCTAGGAACTGTGAAATCTAGAATAGCCAGAGCTAGATCTAAATTACAAACTCAGTTACAAAGCTATCTAGATATATAATCTACATCATGTTTCCTCAATTCTCTGGCAGAATTTAAGAAGTATTAACGACTGTCAGCGAAAATATATATTTTCTGCTACTTAGTAGCAAAAATGAATCAATGAGTAATATGGATATGCAAAAACGCGATTGTTTCGAGTTATTAAGTGCTTATCTGGATGGCGAAGTAACCGCCACTGAACGTAAGCAAGTCGAAGAATGGTTATCAACGGATACCTCCGTCAAATGCTTATATAAGAGACTATTAAACCTTAGACAAGGGTTACAGAACATACCTGTTCCCCCAACTAATCAGTCATCGGAAAGCACAATTGAGCAAGTATTGAAGCGTGTTAACAGAACCCAGAACTTGGCCTGGATGTTTGGTGGAGCAGCCTTAACAGCTTGTATTCTGGGTACAGTTTCCAGTTTATTACCCAATAACTCATTCAGAATACTACAAGTGTCACAAACGACAGAATTAACACCGGCCATGACACAGCCAGCAGCTTCAAATTCTCCTTTAATGGTAGCTTTAAACAAACCAGTTATGGAAATTCCGAAAACAGCAATAGCCCCCAAATAAAAGCCAGTTAATAACCTCAATTAAATAATTAAATTATATAAATATTTAGGAAATAGGAAATAAATGCCTAATTTTGGACTTTTTCCTATTTATACTCGTTCATAGTCTATTTTATCGCCGATTCCGTAAAGTTGGCAATATGGGCATAATTTTACCCTAGAGTATGCTATAACAGCGATAGCTGCTAAAATAGCCATTAAGACGACGCAAATAGCGAATAATGGCACTTTGGAGGTAAATATGACCGATAATCGCACAATTCAGTTTACTTTTGCTGTTGATTACCCAGAATTAGATGATAACAGACGACAAAAAATAGCCAGTAATCTATTGCGGGAATTGCGAGATTTAGATGAAGTAGAGAAAGCATATCTTAGCGAAGATATGCACCCAGAAGCAGGAAGTAAACCAGGATTTGCCACATTAATCGGATTTGTTACCGCTAAAGTAAGTATAGAAAATATTAAAGGTTTTTTAAGCTTTTTGGGCGATCGCTTGGGAGACAAACCACTCGAAATTAGTGTCAAAGTCGGTGATAAAGAAGTCAGTATCAAGGCCAAAAGCCGCCAAGAATTACTAGAAAGCGAAAAAATAGCCAAAGACCTATTAGCCGCAATGGGTGGTGACAATGGCTAAAAAAACGGCTTTATTGATTGGAGTTAGCGAGTATGGTGAAAGTATCCCACCTTTATCATCTCCCCTCCATGACGTAACGGCTATGGAACGAGTTTTAAAAAATCCCAATTTAGGAAACTTTACACAGATAGAAAAACTACTGAACCCTAATTCGGAAGCTATGAGAATAGCAATTTTCAATCTGTTTAAAAATGCAGAAAAAGAAGATTTATTATTATTATTTTTTTCTGGACATGGGATGATTAATGATGACAATCATCTTTATTTAGCAACTTCCAATACTGCTAAAGATAATTTTGAAGCCACCGCTGTAGACGCAAATTTTATTCAAACACAATCAAAAAATTGTTATTCTAAACGACAAATTTTAATTTTAGATGCTTGTTACAGTGGTGCTTTTGCTAATGGTTGGCACACAAAAAGTATTGGAGTAGATATCAAAACACAATTAGGTGCAGAAGGACGAGTTGTGATGACATCTTCTGGTGCAACTCAAACTTCTTTTACACAAGAAGGTGCAACACTTTCACTCTATACTCAATATTTAGTTGAGGGAATTGAGACAGGTGCAGCAGATAATGATAGTGATGGTAAAATTCATATTCAAGAATTACACGCTTACGCTAAAGCAAAAGTCCAAGCTGTAAAACCTAATATGAAACCAGATATTATTCTAGATAGTGAGGCATATAATATTTTATTGGCTTATGCTCCTAAAAATCCAGAAGTAGAGTATCGTAAATTAGTTGAACAATATGCTCAAAATGGTGAACTTAAAAAAGTTGCTATTTTAGTTTTAACAGAAAAACGGAAAACTCTAGGAATTACAGATGCAGTAGCCGAGGAAATAGAGAATAAAGTTCTAGAACCTTTTCGGAGACGATTAGTAAATTTACAAAAATACAAACAACATTTTGCAGAAGAAGTTGAGCAAAAATATCCCCTAGATGAACAAACTTTGAATATACTCAAAGATTATCGCCAAGATGTTTTAGGGTTGAGAAATGAAGATGTAGTATCTATTGAATTAGAAATTACATCTAGTAAAAAAGCAGAAGCATTGCAATATCAACAAGAACAACAAATAACTAAAAAATTGCGATCGCAGCAAGAAACAGAAGCATTGCAACCTCAACAAGAACAACAAATAACTAAAAAATTGCGATC
>OMJF01000224.1 GCA_900299285.1 Anabaena sp. 54
GGTTTCAAATCCTTAATTTTTCCTTAGTCCACCCAGGTGGACTTTGCTTGTGTAGTAGCGATTTCTAATCGCCATAAACTTTTAAGACAACCTCTAATTTAAGTTTTGCATAAAAATGTCAAAAAAGCACAAGATATCTGAAAGATTTGTTGAGAATGATATCTAATTAAAACTAAACTTCCCAATTAACAATATGCTAAATTTTCTCAATTCCCTTCTTGGTCGTCATCCAGAGCGCGTCAGAGCTAATGTAGAGATTTATACTTGGCAAACCTGCCCCTACTGCATCCGTGCCAAAATGCTACTCTGGTGGAAAGGTGTTAATTTTACAGAATATAAAATTGACGGTGATGAAATAGCTAGAGCAAACATGGCCGGACGCGCTAACGGTCGCCGCAGCCTTCCCCAAATATTTATTAATAATCAACACATTGGCGGTTGTGATGATCTGTATAATTTAGATAGTAAAGGTCAACTTGATGATCTTCTGTATTCACACTGATAATAACTTAGTTGAAATTTGGGTGAAATAAATAAAATCACCCAAATCTAACTAGATGTTTTGGTGCGGGCATCTTACCCGCTAAAATTATACTTAAATATAGTACAGTATAGTACAGTTTATAGCTAGATCATGGCGATCGCCTGATTTTTCGCTGTTGTGAAATTGTATCAGATAAAATAAAAACAAATCAACCAGAGGCAGTGATTATGATCACCCAAATTAGTGAAATCAAATCTCCCACTGAACTAGTAATCTCTTGGGAAGCCTTACCCGATGATTTTCAGTTAGAGGACGAACCAGTGGAAAATACAGGACAGCCACTTTTGGCTGGTGCTTTGCGTGAAAGTTTAGAAATTGCGGGTTTTATTCAACCACAGATGTTGATAGCCTCAAATTTTGGTTTATGTGTGACATTAGACGGTAAATTTATCGCTAAAGCACCTGACTGGCTATATATTCCCGCAGTCAAAGAAATTTTACCTGAACGCAAAAGCTATACGCCGAATTTAGAAGGAGATATTCCTGCTATAGTTGTAGAGTTTTTATCAGATCAGGAAGGTGGAGAATATTCTTTTAAACGTACATATCCACCGGGAAAATGGTTTTTTTACGAGCAAATTTTGCAAGTTCCTATCTATGTCATTTTTGATCCAGATGGGGGTTTATTGGAATTATATCAACTGGAGAATGGCCGCTACGAGTTAAAACAACCGGATGAAAATGGTCTACATTGGATTGACTCAATGGGTTTATTTTTGGGAACTTGGAGGGGGGAAAAAGAAGCTAGAACGGGATATTGGTTAAGGTGGTGGAATGAAGCTGGTAATTTATTACCTTGGTCTGTTGAAAAAATTACAGAAGAACGTGAACGGGCTGAACAAGAACGTCAACGGGCTGAACAAGAACGTGAACGGGCTGAACAAGAACGTGAACGGGCTGAACAAGAACGTCAGGAGAAAGAACGCCTAATAGCGTACTTAAAATCCCAGGGGATTGATCCGAGTAATTTACCTTAAATAGTAGGGTGCCTTAGCTGTCTTCCTAATGCACCTAATTGAAATTAATAATAACTGACCACAACAATAAATATAAATATATGCTGGAATTACCAGAATATTTAATACATAGAAAATGGATGAATTACGCCCTAGAATTAGCACGAGCAGCGGGTAATGCTGGTGAAGTTCCCGTCGGGGCTGTAATTGTTAACACAAATAACCACCTGATTGCTGTAGGAGAAAACCGGAAAGAACGGAATCAAGACCCTACAGCACACGCAGAAATCATAGCGATTCGTGCTGCTAGTCAAATTCTGCCAAATTGGCGCTTGCATGATTGTACATTATATGTCACTCTAGAACCCTGTCCAATGTGTGCTGGTGCTATAGTTCATGCACGATTGGGAAAATTGATTTATGGAGTGGACGATACCAAAACTGGCGCAATTCGGACTGTTCTCAACATCCCTGATCACCCCGCGTCTAATCACCGTCTAAAAGTGCTAGGAGGTATTCTGGAATCAGACTGTCGAGAACAATTACAAAATTGGTTTGCTACCCAACGTCAGCAAAAATAACAGACACAGATCAAACTGTCCAGATGGGAAAACAAAAATTACTCAATAAAATCTACGGTGGAGATAATCAAGTTTGTGTCATTATTTACTTTTAAAAACTAGCCACCGTGATGATTAAATCAGACTCTGCTTCTACTACCGGCCATGCACAAACCACAAGTACCTATGTAAATCCTCACGTCAAATTTCCTCGACGACCGTTGGTGGCTGTGAGGAATTGGCGGGTTTCCCCCTGGTTAATGCCTGTGGCCTATTTTATAGGACGTTACATAGTTTTGCCATCTTTCTTTGGACATATTAAAGTTACTGGACAAGAAAATATCCCCAGAAGTGGTCCGGTAATTCTTGCTCCTACCCATCGTTCTCGCTGGGATTCATTAGTTTTACCCTACGCTGCTGGTCGTCATCTCACAGGTAGAGATATGCAATTTATGGTGACAATTGATGAATGTCAGGGGTTACAAGGTTGGTTTGTCCTGAGAATGGGCGGTTTCCCTGTTAATACTCAACGTCCGGCGATCGCTACTCTCCGTCATGTGGTCAAGTTGATGCAGCGGGGAGAAATGTTAGTTATTTATCCTGAAGGTGATATCTATCGTGATGGTCAGGTTCACCTGCTCAAGCCAGGAATAGCCCGTTTAGCTTTAAATGCTGAATCTAAATATCCAGGACTGGGGATTCAAGTTATACCTGTTAGTATCCAATACAGCGAACCTTATCCTAATTGGGGTGCAGATGTCAACATTCGCATTGATAAACCTATCCAAGCTAGAGATTATATGAATGGAAATTTAAAACTGGAAGCTAAAAAACTGACAGCAGATTTAACCCATAAATTAAAACAATTAAGTCAGGAGTCAGGAGTCAGAAGGAACATAGAACCAGAAGATTCCTCACCTGCTTCTTCTCCCTCCCCCTGCTATATATCAACTACTTCCCGTGTCCAATTACTAATTCCCAGTAATTAAGTTGGCCTACATCTAGAGCAGCGTAGTCAATGACTTGTAATTCCCAGTTACCTTGTGCGGGTAGAGAAAGTAATTGTTTCAGGGCGGGATGCGATCGCACTGTGTAAGTATTTTGTAGTTGGTTACGACGGCCTAATGTGCGACTTTGCAATAAAATCCGCTCCTTATTAGGAGCAATTAAATAAATTTCTAGATCTCCTAAAAAATCATGGGTAATATTAACTGTAACTTGGATATCACCAATATTAATAACTTCATCAATAGCGATCGCACTTTTAATTCCCTGTTGATCATTATCAGGAATATTGACAATTTGAGTATTTTTTACCTGTATTTGTTCATTAGCAATTTGGGTAATGACATCCAGTTTTGCTAGTCTCACAGCTTTAGCTGCATTGACTTTCCCATAACCAAACCATTGACTATGACCATTAATATCATAACTACCCCCATTAATATTCAATTGAGGATCAGAGCTATTATCAATAATTTTATCAGCAGTATCTTCAAGAATCTGTTTAACTTCTTGAGCCGTTAAATCAGGATTAGCTGATAATACTAAAGCTGCTACTCCTGCGACTATGGGAGTAGCGCTAGAAGTACCACCAAAATTATTAGTAAAGTTTCCAGCATCATAACCTGCTGCTCCTATTTGATCTGTGGTCAATATTCCTAACCCAAACAGAGAAGAAACAATTGCCGGTTGTGTATAAACAAAACCGGTTTCTTGAAACCACATTCCCGGGGGAGCATTATTACTAGGAGCGCAAACAGAAATATTATCTCCCCAATTACTATAAGCAGCTTTTTGATTCAAACTAGTAGAAGCAGACACGGTAATTACATCAGGATGAACTGCAAAACCGCTTAACCAATTTGTGTCACCTTGGATAATATTTTTCGGCCAATTTTGTTCATTGATAGTTCCATTAATCGGACGGTTAGCATTTCCGGCTGCAAAGACAATTACACATCCTTTACCATTGCGTCCATTGGTAGCAGCATGACTAATAGCTGCCCTTTGACGAATAGAAAGGGGAAAATAAACAGCAGAAGCTCCCCAACTACAAGAAATTACACTTGCTCCCTTTTCCACAGCCCAATTAAAAACATCCTCAATTGATTGATCATCTAAAAAACCAGTAGTCCTAATTGGCATCATTGCACAACCAGGAGCAACTCCGACAATTCCTGCACCATTTTCTTCGGCTACAGCTAGTCCCGCGCAAGCAGTACCATGACTAGTTTCTTTTTCTCCTGGTAAGGGTAAAAAATCATTTTCTTTTAGATCTCTAGGAGCAACAATTTTACCATTACCTTGAAAATCTGGGTGATTCAAGTCAAAGGAATCATCTATTACAGCGACGATAATAGAACGAACGCCGCGAGTGGTATCCCAAGCTTGTTCTACAGAAATATGAGAACCAGCTATCAATTGTTTTCCCCCATTGTGATTGAGATACCACTGTTGAGGATAAAGGGAATCTTTGGGGCGATAATGAGGTTCTTGTTCAATGATAATATTTGGTTCTGC
Source organism: Anabaena sp. 54 (assembly GCA_900299285.1). Taxonomy (GTDB): domain Bacteria; phylum Cyanobacteriota; class Cyanobacteriia; order Cyanobacteriales; family Nostocaceae; genus Dolichospermum. The sequence goes on from OMJF01000224.1 coordinate 4,584, forward strand.
GGCTAAAACTTCTGACAGTTTTTGTAACTGATTTGTGATTTTAATTGGGTTTTTTGTAGCTTGTTTACTCACCAGAAAAATAAAGGTATTCGACATTCCTATAACTGCTTGATCTGGAACTAAATTAAATCTATTCGCAATCATATTAATTTTATTCATATCTACCCAAGTAGCAAATTGAATTGTAATTTGATCACTTAGATAAACTAAAGTACCGGGATTATTTTCCAGTTTATAAACATGACTAACAAAGTCTACATTTTTATCAGCACGTACTTGAGACATTACTGTTTCTAGCTGCTGGGGAAAAACTGTATATAGTTCTAACTTTGCCTGGGATATACTGCGCCGCCATACACATCCATGTATTTGTGATATTTGCTCACGTGGAAAGTTAGCATTAGGACGGATAGTAAAACGATATAATGTTTTTTCTAGCATTAACTCTTCGCCACTGCGTTGTAAAATTAATGCTTCGGCGCTATTTGTAACATCTGGTTCGAGAAAATCTGGAGAATTAATATTATCACTCATAAAAAATGGGGATTAGTTTAAAATTAACTTACCTCTTGGCTTTTGCCTGTTTAGTCCTTTGCTAGAGAAATTTTTTCAGTCACTTGAGTTTATTATCGGTACAAAGAGAGTTAAAATACATCAAGTTTTTCAACCTTTTCCAGAATTATTGTACTAATTAACCTCATGAATATTGCTACGGATCTATTAATTCGCTTTACCTGCTTATCATTTATAGCATTTTTAGGCATATTGTCACCTGTTGAAGCTCAGGTAAAAAAGCCCTCAAGTCCTGTTAATCCTGCTAGTGAAACCAAACCGACGAATGGAGATAAGATTAACACACTAAGTCCCACTGGACAGGGTAATAATATCTTGAGTATAGCGGCAGGCGATCGCCTAGTCAAAGAAGCAGATCAAGCGATATTTAGTCAAAATTATACCCTAGCTGCCCAAAAGCTGCAAGAAGCACGCCAGGTTTATAATCAGTTATCGAGCTTTTATCAAGAGTTAAATTCTAGCTTTACAGGTATTGACATTTCTGTATCTGACTCCCAACGCCAAAAAGCCCTAGCAACTGCCCAAAAGCGAGATGAAGCCAGCTACCAGTTAGCCCTAGTATATCGAGCGCGAAATCAGCCAGAACTAGCCATACCTTTGCTAGTGCAAATCATTAAAAGTCAAAACCCAACCAGAGAATTAGGGACAAAAGCTTATCAACAATTACTGGAATTAGGTTTTGTGGATGCACCCTATTCTCCTGCAAACAAGAAATAATCAGCATAAGTTAATTAGCAACAACCAAGAGTTAGATATCTGTTAATAATAGAGAAGTAAAGTTTTTTTAGGAATTGCAATGATGAGTCCGCAGCAAGTGGAGGGAATGATCAAGGCACAACTACCGGATGCCCAAGTGCAAGTACAAGACTTGACGGGTGGTGGTGATCACTATCAGGTAACAGTAGTTTCATCACAGTTTGCAAACAAGGGACTAGTACAACAACACCAGCTAGTTTATGGGGCATTGAAACAAGCCATGTCCAGCGAAGCTATTCATGCTTTAGCCCTGAAAACCTACACTCCCGAAGCTTGGCAAACAGTAAACTAATTTGAGATCTAGGATTTTGCATTCAACAAAATCTAAAATTCTCTTGACTTTCAACCTTTAAAAACGCAGGAAATAACTAATCATGACCCCAGAAATTAAAGAAAGAATTGATACTTTGGTAGAAGAAAATAAAATTATGGTTTTCATGAAGGGCAACAAATTAATGCCCCAATGTGGTTTCTCTAATAATGTTGTGCAGATTCTTAATACATTGGGAGTTCCCTTTGAGACTATTGACGTACTTGATGATTATGAAATTCGTCAAGGAATCAAAGAATATTCCAACTGGCCAACAATTCCCCAAGTATATATTAATGGTCAATTCGTTGGCGGTTCTGATATTTTGATTGAACTCTACAACAAAGGTGAATTACAACAGTTGGTAGAAGTAGCCCTAGCTTCTTAATATTAACTATTAGGTGTAGGTTGGGTTAAGGAACGCAACCCGACACCTTATTTTTATTAGATTTAGATTATGATCTGATTTCAGATTTTTTTAGAATTTTAAATTAATTCTCATAATTTGAAAATTATTTATGCCTAAATTCCCACATTTTTGATGAAAAATATGAATAATAAAACAAATATAGAAGACTGTGGTTATACATTCATAGGTGCAGCGGTTGATAATTTAATTCGCCACTTTGAAGGTCAATCATCTCTACAATTATATCCTGATTTTCGAGAACGGCGAGAACGTGCAAATGAATTATTATTTGATTTAGTTGGTAAACAACCTGGTTGTTTTTATATTCGTCGTCAAGGGACTGGAAAAGAAACGGGAGAAGAAATTTGGGAATTAATTATAGCCACAGACAAAGATAATTTTCAATTACCAAAAAGACTAAAAAAATTAGGAAAAACTTTAGGATTTAAAGCTGCCGTTCGTCAAGATGGATCTGGTGGATTTAAAATTTTATCAGCTTATTTATTACCAGAATTGCGGGGAATTGTTGACGGTTATGCTGTACTTTATTGGTTATATTTAATTCCTAATTATCAAGAGCGTCTTGATATTCCAAAAGCATTATTGGCAAAAATTAAAAATATGCCCATTTGCGGTAATCATGTTCCTACAGAAGATCAACTTCAAGCCTGGAAAGCTTTTTTAAAGGTTGAAGAAAATATTGCTAAATCTCGTCAATTTTGCGTATTTTTTGTCAATAAAAATCATAATAACGGCTCAAATTCCCGACTAATTACTTTAGAAATTAAAATTAATTCGGCTACTTTAGATGGTTATGAAGAACATTTTTTAAGTGTAGAAAACTTTTGGGAACGGGTCAAAAAAGCGAAAAATCAAGAAGTTAAATTTTTAGATTCTGTCCCCACAGAAAAAAATCGCCGTAACAGTCGTCAATTAGGAACTATTGAAAAAATTGATCAAAAACATAATCTTATTCATATTCGACTAGAAAGAGAATTAATGGAATATATAGCCAAAGGTAATTATCAACTTCCCAATAATGGCTACTTATTTTTTGATGCTGCTGGAGACATCAAACAAATCGAACGTAAAGAAAAAGCTTTAGAACAATTAAGACAAGGAAGGACTCAAAACCCCTATTTAGGTAATTTTCTATTTGACGCTTCCCAAGCGAGAACCATTACAAAAAGAGTGAAACTAAAATCACAAGATTTATTGTTATCTTCTGCTAATGCTGGACAAAAAACCGCAGTAGAAAAGGTACTTTCCGCAGAAGATTTAGTTTTAATTCAAGGACCACCCGGTACAGGAAAAACCACCGTAATTGCAGAAATTTGCTATCAAATAGCATTACGCGGCGGACGGACATTAATTACCTCACAAGCGAATTTAGCGGTTGATAACGCCCTCAGTCGCTTAGTTCATAATCCCCTTATTCGTGCTATTAGAAAGGGAAGAGCCGAAAAAGTTGGAGAAGAAGGACAGCCATTTTTAGAAGATCAAGTCATTAGTACATGGCTACAAAATACCGCTACTGACTGCGAAAATAATCTCATTCAACGTCAGGAAAATATTACAATTTTAACTCAATTATTACCATTATTACCACGATTTACAAACTATTATATGTTTGAAGAACAGTTTAATCAGCAACAAAATGAACTGAAAACAGAAAAAGAGAATTTAGAGACAATTTATCAAAACCAAGAAATTAAATATCAGCAAATCTTAGTAAATAGAAATGAAATTGCATCCTTAATTACTGGTTTAGAGAATATACTAAAAAATTCCCAAAATATAGACTGGGAATCTCCAGAAATCAAGAATTTCTTACCCCAGATTCAACCCTATACAGAGAATAACAAACAAGTAGAGATTTTTCGAGAGAATGTAATTCAAGCTATTAAATATATTGAGGAACTTGGTTTTGTTCGTCCTGGTTTTGGTGTATTTGGTTTAGCAGTTTGGTTACAGGAAACTATTATAACTCAACTTTCTGAATTTAAAGCTAGATTAAAAGATATTAATAATCTATCTTTAGCTATTGCGGAAGTAGCAGAATTAGTTGATATTTTTCAACAACATTCTGTATCTTTACAAAAATTAGAAACAGATTTGCAAAAATTTAGTATCCACAATAATATACAACCAACAATCCAAATTTGGGAAAATCGTCAACGGGAAATTGATTATATTGTTGAAGCGGTTGTAGAATGGAAATCTACAGGTTATAATAATTTATATCAAGTTTTGAAAGAATGTCAACAATCTGATTTACTTTTAACAGAAAATATGGTAAATTTACCATTAGGTTTATTGATGTTTGCTCAAAACTTAAAATTACCTATTGTTCCCAAAAATTATAAAATCAGTTTACCAAATTGGGGAGTATTAACAAAAGCTATAGCTTATGAAATAGAGGGAAATTTCACTGATAGAAAAGGTAAACAGCATAATTTTAGTTATTTTTTACAACAAAGTTTTAATCCAATGCCCATAGTATTATCAAAAAGTGATCAGACTCAGTGGCAAAAAACCTATCAAGAGCTAAAAAATTATCAAATTCTTAACCCTAGACAGCGGAAATTGCTAATTGAAAATGTTGAAGTTTTTTTAATTAGATTGGAAAAAACTTATGGTAAGTCCTTTGAATGGAATAATATTGAAGCTACTCTTAATCGCATTACCCAAGAACTACTAGAAATTATCTTAATTAATGCGCGTCAATGTGTTTTGAAAGTAAAAACCGAAGCTCAACAACAATTGCAAATTTTAAAACAGCAATTTCAAGAACTTCCACAAAATGTAATTTCTTCCCAACAAATATCTGAAGCTAAAACTCAGTTAGAAAACAGTAAACAAGCTGCTAATTTAAAACTTGCAGCAGTTATTAATAATTTACAAGCAATTCATAAACAGCAAAATATACCTCATCAATTAAGGAATTTAACAGAAAAGTATCTAACTAAACAAGCAAATATTTGGGAACAACCACAGGAATTTTCTCAACAAGTTAAGTTTTGGGAAAATCGCATTTATGAGTTAGAAAATCTGATTTCGTCATTAGCACCTTTTACCATTTTAGAAACGATTAAAGACGCTTTAAATCAACAATTTACAAATCTGCAAGAACAAACTGATGTTTATCAAGAGCAACTTGAACAATTACAAATAGAAATATCTGATCTAGAAGAGAAATTACAATTACAATTATCAGATAATCTAATTATAGAACGGAATTGGTGGGAGTCAACTTGGCAAATTATACCAGATAAATTTAAGCCAGAATTATCTAACCATGATTTATTTAATTTAGAGTTTTTAACCATGGTCAAAAATAAAGTTAAATCATGGAAAAAACAACTCCAAAATGAAGAAAATTATCTAGATAAATATCAAAATTTTGTTCAAGATTGGATTACAAAATTACGTCAACCTTCTGAACAAGATAGTAATGATTTAAGAAGAATTTATTTAGATAATGCTAACGTTGTCGGTATTACTTGTGTTCAAGCTGCAAATTATAGTTTCTCCGAAGAATTTCAATCTTTTGATGTTGTAATTATAGATGAAGTTAGTAAATGCACTCCTCCAGAGTTACTAATTCCCGCTTTGAAAGGTAAAAAATTAGTCATGGTAGGAGATCATAAACAATTACCTCCTATGCTTGATACTAGCACAGTGGCAGAAGTGGCGCAGACAATAGGTAATTCTAGAGAAGAATTGCAATTTTTAGAAGAATCATTATTTAAAAGTCAGTTTGAAATTGCTGATAAAAGTATCAAGAAAATGCTCAATACTCAATATCGAATGCACCCCATGATCATGGGAGCAATTAATCAATTTTACCATGGTAAATTAGAATGTGGCATTTTAGAGCCTGATAGGAAACGCGCTCATAATTTAGCAGGGAAAATCATTCAACCTGATCATCATTTATGTTGGGTAAAAATGCCTAGAGAAAATGAATTTCAAGAAGAACGCAATGGTACTTCATTTGTGAATATTAAAGAAATTGATGTAATTGAAAATATTTGTCACCAATTTGAGCAGGTTTGGTTTCATAAAGTTGCGAATGGAGAACCAAAAAAAGAAATAGCTGTAATTACATTTTATGGCGCTCAATTAAGAAAAATTGATGAACGTTTGCAATCAGAACTTTTCCCTTCTTTACAAATTAGAACGGGTACAGTTGATAGATTTCAAGGTATGGAAAGACCAGTGGTAATTGTGAGTATGGTCAGGAATAATCATCAAGGAGATGTGGGATTTGCAAATAAACCAGAACGGGTGAATGTGGCTTTTTCTCGCGCTCAAGAATTGTTAATTATTGTCGGTTGTCACGATTTATTTACAGGTAAATCTGGTACAGTGGGTAATATGTATTCTGAGGTTGCAAACACTGTTAATCATCATGGAGGTTTTATTGATGTTTCCTGTTTCTGTAGTTAAAATAATTGACGATAATTTAAAATATTTAGTTGATAAACTTGAAGCTGAAAATCCCGATTTATCGGTTTTATTAGCACGTCAATTTTACTATTATGTAACCCAAAATTTCTTAGAATTAACTATTAAAGAACCCCGTAAATTTAATGTCTTAGAAGAGTTTATTATTCGCGCTGGTATGGAATTTAATCCTACCCCTACAGCTAATGAATTAGCATCTATTTTAGGACTTGATTCTGTATTTATTAAAACTACCATTGCTAATCTTCAATCTTTACAAACTCTAGCAAATACACCGCAAATTACTGTCACCCCAGAAGGGAGTTTATTCTATAAACAAGGTTCTGTTCCTAAACCTCCATATTCGGTTCAAATTTATGCTATTACGGATAATTTAATAGGAACAATTACATTTCAATATGAACCATTAGATAATATAATAATCAACCAAAACCAACTATATTTAATTAAGTTCATTAATATTCAACAAGACACTCCAGCACTTTCTAGTTTACAACTTGCGGATATTCAGGAAATTATTCAATCCTCCAATTTAGGTCTTCATATCCCCACGGAAGGTAAATTTATCACTGATTTTAAATGGCGAGGTAGTAAACAAACTATTGCCAGAAATATATCACTATTTGTAATTTTTAATCAAAATCAAAATAAATTAGATATTCAAATCAGAAGGGGAAAGGAGATATTAGCACCGGCGACAAAAAAGATTCAAGAACTATATAATCAAGATAAAATATCTCTAGAAGAATTAAGTAGGTTGGCGTGAAAAATTGTCGTTATGACAAGGGAACTTTTAACAGGGAACTCTTAACAGGGAACAGGTTTTGGGCAACTTTACTTTTCGTTACTTATGTCGGTTTTTATCCGTTCACCTACTTATGTCAATATCCCAATTAATTGCCATTTATATATATAATAATTACCTTTAACCAACAAAAGCAAAATTCCCCTCAGCAGCATCAAACTGAGGGGAGTATCAAAAATTGTACTACAGTCGCTATCGTCAGATGGTAGCTACCCGATAAAATCAGAATGTACCTTTAGTAGTAGCCATGTTGTCTTTCGGGTTCTGGTTGCATCATCGTAAAATTAGATACATCATGCAAATAACGGCTTGCTTCTTCTTCTAAGCGATGAATCCAGTAGGGTTCAATGATATTACTATGTCTGAGTGCGGCTAGGTATCCATCCAAATACATCCGCATATCATCCATACGATAACCGCGATTCCATAATTCGACGAAGGCGTCGGTAAGTCTTTGGTAGTAGCGGATGGTTTGTGTGTCTTGGAGCATAACTGCTGTATTAGTCTCTTGGGAATGAGAATTGTAGATGATGATTCACGCTTAATGAAGTATCACTTCCTGCTTATGTATTAACTCATAAGTAATATTTTGACTTTAGATGAGACCCCTGAGCAGCTAAAAACTTAATTAGATCCTAAGCCAAAAAACTGGACATAAGGTGATTTTGTAGTGTATTTTTACGATTCTTTGTCAAAAGTTAGATCTAGCAATCTAGCGTGGTGTTAACTTGATGTTGATAATCACAGGTGCTAATTGATATTGATCCAATTTTTGTCCGGTTTTCTTGAGGAATACAAATTTAGCCATAGTCTAAACCTGTATAATCAAGTTTTAGAAACTGTGAGCCACCTCATGGATAGAAAACAAGCCTTTTTAACTAAGAGTCATAATCAGGCGTGATTTTTATACTACTCCCTTTGGTAAATTATTGTTATCTGAGTTTATCATATCTCTTTAGAAGTAGGACAAATGACTCAAATTAAAGTTTAATCATAAGTAGAGGTTGGCAAGTAAACAATTTTATACCAATTACCATAAATTACCAAACCACCCTAGACAAATAGCAATTTAAGTTTAGAGAATGTAAATGTAATATTAATTTAATAAAGTCACCAGCTTTATTGCAAATAAAGTGAAAAATAAATTTTTTGCAAGGTTTTATTGAGGGAAATGTGAAGAATATCTTCATTGAAGTAACAAAAACTACAAAACCTTGTTCATGAGATTGTTAATTTGAGATTCATTAACGCTAAGGGGTTTTGCCACTGTGGGTTCGGTTTGTATTGAAATTGTTGAGGGGAATCCCCATTTGAGATCGTTATTGGGTTGGCACTTGCAACAACTAGAATACCGAGTTCATCAAGCTGCCAGTATTTATCAAGCAAAGGAAGTATTTCAAAACCATCAACCAACTCTAATTATTCTAGATGCGGATTTATCCGATGGCGATGGTATGGAATTGTGTCGCTGGTTACATCGTCAACAACAGCCTTTAATTTTGATGTTATCTGCTCGTACTAATGAAGCCGATATTGTTGCGGGTTTAAAAGCAGGAGCAGATGATTATTTAAGCAAACCCTTTGGAATGCAGGAATTTTTGGCTAGGGTTGAGGCTATTCTTCGTCGTCACCGCACACCTAATGCTCCAGCTTATTTAGATTATGGCAGTTTGCAAATTGATTTAGTCCAGCGTCGGGTTCGTTTTCAAGGGGAATTTATTGACTTAACCCCCCAGGAATTTAGTTTATTGTACGTCTTAGCACAAGCTGAAGGAGTGCCTTTAAGTAGATCGGAATTATTGCGTCGTGCTTGGCCTGACGCTATTGATAACCCGCGCACCATTGATACTCATGTTTTATCGCTGCGGAAGAAGGTGGAACTTGATCCTCGTCAACCCAGTTTAATCCAAACTATTCGCAATGTTGGATACCGGTTTAACATGGAAGTTTTGAATGCTAATATCCCTCAACAACAAGGGAAATTACCAAGAGAAAGATTTACTAATCAACTTACCGTATTAACCGCTCAAAGTTCTTGATTTTAGGGAACTCTTAACAGATAAAATGACCACTGACTAATAACTAATTGTCCATTCTTTTATTTCTTGGTTTTTTGCTGTTGTCAGGCTTACTGCTAAGTTTTCCCAGTTTACCTCATTCGCAGGTTGATTAATCACTAATTGACCTTGCTCAAGATGTAAAACATGGGTACAAAACTCTTGCACTAAATCACTTTGCTGACTTACCATCAAAATCGCTGAAGAATGGGCTTGATTTGATTGAGTGAGGATATTGATTAAATTATTTGTTGCAGGAGTGTCTAAAGCCGACGTAGGCTCATCTAATAGTAAAATTTGCGGTTCGGTAACTAAAGCGCGAGCGATCGCAATTAACTGTTTTTGTCCTCCAGAAAGTTGTATTTCTGTCTTTCCTAACCATTGTTCAGGAATTTGTAGTTTTTCTCGCCAATAACTGACTTTTTCCTGAATGGTTGGTTTAGGTAAACCACGCAGAATTAAAGGATAAGCTAAATTTTCTCCTACTGTCATCCCCAACAACTTAGATTCTTGTTGTACAAGCATTATTTGTTGACGAAGTTGAATTACAGGAATTTTGTGATATTCTTGATTTTTAAAATATATTTTCCCGCTAGTAGGTTCATTCAGCCGATTAATCAGACGTAATAAAGAAGTTTTACCAGCACCAGATGTACCAACAATAGCAAAGCGATCGCCTGCTGATACTCTAAAAGAAATATTTTGTAAAATTTGGTATTGACGTTGATTCTGTAAACCTCTACATAAACTAACAGATTCTAGTACAAGCATAATAATAAACTACATTTTTAATGTAAATAATTAAAATCTTAATGTAATCTAATACATTCTTAATGTAAGCCAATACATTCTTAATGTAATGAGGTACATTTTGAATTTTAAAAGGCAAACTCTATATGTTAAATTCTCTTGGTTGAATTGAGATAACTACAGAGTTAAATTATTGGCATTGCTAAATTAAAGCATACAATCAGATATACAATGCTAAATAACTTATCGAAACTTAACTATTCCAACACTTATTATCCATGACCCATAACTAATGCAGCCTCAATAGTCCAAATATCTACTAACAGCAATAATAAAGTCAAAACTAACAAAATTAAATACATCCAAGGCTGTGATAAAGGACGAACATCTTGAGTATTAATACCAGTTTTTGCTTGGACAATATTGATAAACTTAGCAAATTCAGACATTCGCATAGGTAATAAATAAGCCTTACCATCTTGAGTGAGAAAATAATATACTAAACCACCTTGTCCAGTAGTTCGTGGTTTTAACTCCTTCACTTCCGACCAAGATAAACTCCAACCGCGACGAAAAAACTGAGAAAACCAAGCTGAATAAGTAACCTTAATCCCTTGTTCATCTAAAATCACCCGTTCAGTCAAAACAGCATACAACAAAATAAAACCGCAACCAATTCCTATCCATAATAACCAGGGAGGAATAATTGCGGCCGTTAACTTAGCTAAAAACGGTAAAGGAACCGTCAACGCTAAATATAAACTTAACAAAGTGATCCGAATCAGAGGAGAAAGACGAAAAACAGAAGCTAAACCATTAGTTAAATTAGCCGTCATAGTGGTACAATCATTAACGATATATTTATCGTAACGATAAAACAACCACAATTTGACAAAACCAGAAACATAAGACTCTTTGCGTCTAGAGCGTCTTTGCGTGAGAAAAAAAGCCCTGATGTACCCTAAGATTGTTGTAAAATTCCCAAAACAGGAGTTAACTCAGTATTATTAACTTGGGGATTCAACAAACCACCAGCATAAACACGGGGATTACTTTGGGAGATGATAGTATAAGATTGGCGAACATGACTATTCACAGCCACAGTTGTTGCATCATACATTTGCATGGCAATTTTAGGATAAAAACCAATGCCAATAATTAAAACTAGAAAAGAAGCAGCAATGAAAATTTCTCGTGGCCTAGCATCAGTATACACTGTTTCCGTTGGTAAAAGGCAATCTGTACCAAAGCAAGCGGTCCCTTCATCTTCTTGATTTTGAATACCTGCACTGTTAATATCACAGATCAGGTCTGCACCAGAACCGTAAAATACTTGACGGAGCATAGAAAGGAGATAAATGGGAGTGAGGATAACCCCTACAGCAGCGAGAAAAACCGTAACGGTACAAAAAGTGGAAGTGTAAACATCACTAGTAGTGATACCAACAAATACGGAAAGTTCACCAACAAAACCACTCATTCCTGGTAAAGCTAAAGAAGCCATAGCTCCCATTGTAAATAGAGCAAATACCTTTGGCATTGCTTGACCAATACCACCCATTTCTGCCATCATCATAGTATGAGAGCGATCATAGGTGACACCTGCGAGGAAGAATAAAACAGAAGCGATTAAACCATGGGATATCATTTGTAACATTGCGCCATTGATACCCAAATCAGTAAAAGATGCAATTCCTATGAGGACAAAACCCATGTGAGAGATTGAGGAATAGGCTAAACGACGCTTCATGTTCGTTTGAGCGAAGGAATTTAAAGCACCATAGATAATATTGACAACACCGAGAATAACGAGAATAGGAGCAAAGTAAACATGAGCGTCGGAAAGTAGGTCAAGATTGAGACGAATTAATCCATATCCGCCCATTTTTAGGAGTACACCGGCTAAAATCATAGATACTGGGGAAGAAGCTTCACCGTGAGCATCAGGTAGCCAAGTATGCAGGGGGAAAATTGCCAATTTCACGCCAAAGGCGATTAATAAACCAGCGTATAGTAGTAGTTGGAAGGTGAGGGGATATTCTTTATGTGCGAGTTGAGCGATATCAAAAGTGATATTTCCACCGCCATATAAAGCCAGTGCGAGCGCTGCTACCAAGATAAATATAGAAGCTGCTGCGGTGTAAATGAGAAATTTTGTAGCTGCGTAGCGTCGTCTTTGTCCACCCCAAATACAGACTAGTAGATATACGGGAATGAGTTCCACTTCCCACATGATGAAAAATAATAACAAGTCTTGGGCGACAAATACTCCAACTTGTGCAGAATATAACACAAGCAATAGGAAGTAAAAGAGCTTTGGTCTGCGATCAACTTGCCAAGCGGAAAAAATGGCCAGGGTGGTAACAAAACCCGCTAAAAGCACCAAGGGAGCGGAAATACCATCAACGGAAACTACCCAATTTAAGCCTAATTGGGGCATCCAAACATAATTTTCTACGAGTTGAAAACTAGCATTACTGGCATCATAATGCTGCCAAAAAGCTAAACACATCAAAACAAAGTCCGCTATACCTACACCTAGCGCGTACCAACGGACAAGTTTGCCATCCTTATCAGGTAATACGGGGATAAGAAAGGAGGCCAGGAGTGGAAATAGGACAATTGCGGTAAGCCAAGGAAATTGATCCGCTATCATGTCAATAGGAAAAAATACTCATTTGTGTAATCAGATTATTGTACTAAACTTTTTAACGATTTCTTTATAAGTTTTTACCCAAGTTGGGTATAGGAAAATATTTACTTAAAAATATCTTATGATGAGGATTGAATAGTTAAAAAATTGCTTTGTCTAGCTAATTGTTTAAAATTATACCATTTTTGTGTTACACTGGCGCGATCGCCTTTTCTTCCGTAATTAAAAAGCGATTACAGATATGGAATACTCAAGAGTTTCGTCAACTACTTCGTTTAAAGTAGGGTAACAATAGGAACAATAGTGTAAATTACCCACCACTTCCCTTAGGGTATTATCTCAAGAAGAAATTAACCATTTTTGTCAACGTCATTCAATCCGCAAGTTGTTTTTATTTGGTTCAGTATTAAGAGATGATTTTACTAAAGATAGTGATGTTGATGTTTTAGTGGAATTTGAACCGGGGAAAACTCCAGGTTTAGCTATTATTACGATGGAAGATGAGTTGTCAACTATCATAAATCGCCAGATAGATTTAAGAACATCAGCAGATTTAAGTCGTTATTTTCGTGAGCAAGTCTTGGCGGAAGCTATGGTTATTTATGAGCAAGACTGACGATTTAACTCGGCTCAAACACATCCGAGATTCCGCAGCGGAGGCGTTATCTTTTGTGAACAACCGCACAAGAGAAGATTTAGATCATGATAGGATGCTATCTTTAGCTCTAGTCAGATTAATTGAAATCATGGGTGAAGCAGCTAATCATGTTTCCGAATCTTGCCAAGCTAAGTATTTTCAAATACCTTGGCGACAAATTATCGGCATGAGAAATCCTATGATTCATGCGTATTTTGATGTTGATTTAGATATTATCTGGCAAGTAATCACTCAAGATTTAGGTTCGCTTTTAAGTGAAATTAAAAAGGCAATTAAAGATTTAGAAACATAAATTATAGTAACCAAACCCAGCTTATACAGAATTAGGTTGATTGATTTGTGAGGAAACAAGCGACAAAGTTATCAACCACGGTAAAAACCTAGGGTGGGTTAAGGATAGCGTAACTTCCCTAATTACCGTATTTTAGCGTAATTATATATGCTTAAACTAGCAGCAAACTCGGTAAATTTCCGTTTGTATGGAGCTTTAAAACCCAAAACTATTGTTTATAGCATAAAGCGATCTGCTTGCAGCAGCACTTCACTATCACACTTTAAGCTGTTTTGGCAATCTCTGCTAGTTTGATTAGTCCTTTAGTTGTCAAATCTTCATCAATGGCGTACCAATGAATACCATAACCAGAGGTCGAAATACGATACATTTTGCGCTCCATATCTGTTGCTTGAGCAAGTCGCTTAGATGCTTGGATAATTGGGATTTGATAAGTTTTTCCATCTACTGATAGAATCATCAACTCTCCATTAAAGTCAATATTTGATATGTTGTATTGCTTATCCATTTTGCCAATTCCTAAATGTTTGCCATTCATCTACTATTTCATCAAAGTTTTGCAAGATGATCTTCTTGACTTCCCGCGTGTCTCGTGATGACATTTGATATGAATAAGCCTCACGAATTTCGTACAGATCGATGTCTAGCCAATATTTACATTCACTGTCTCCTTTCTGCACATGAATATGAATCGGCTCATTTCCTTCGTCTGAATAAAAGAAAAATCGCCATCCCCTTATATATAGAACTGTTGGCATTTGCTTTCACCTCACCACATTTTAGCATATTGTCTTGATACTAAAATTAGTGTAACTGAGCGATCGCATCTATAATTATACTTCTATTTTAGTGGTAGAAAACTTTATTTGTTGGGTTACGCTCTCCCTAACCCACCGAATTTAATCATAGGAGTGGTGCGTTAACGGAGTGTAACGTTCTGGGGTAATGTTAGCCGATACCTACGGCGCGCTGCGCGAACGACCTGTTATAAGAGCTTGTTAGGCTTGCAACACTGTTCCTGTTACCTTAGAACTGTTTAATCACAAGCGACAGAGTAGGGAACTGGCTTCGCATTCGGTGGGTGTCGTGACTCAAATAACGGCTACCATGAGAGTAAACTCAGGGTGGTCTGGTCAGTACGGCTTGCTTGATTACTCTTGCAAGCCCAGTCCCTTTAGGGCTGGGTTACTGACA
>OMJF01000225.1 GCA_900299285.1 Anabaena sp. 54
AAAATATCAAGGTGCAGAAGGTTTGTGGTTACGTTGGTATAATGAAAATGGTGATTGGATTCCTACTTTTGCCGAAAAAGCAGAACAGGAAAAACAACGAGCAGAACAGGAAAAACAACGAGCAGAACAGGAAAAACAACGGGCAGAACAGGAAAAACAACGAGCAGAACAAGAAAAACAACGAGCAGATAAATTAGCTGAAAAATTGCGGGCTTTGGGGGTGAATTTAGATGAAATTTAAAGAAAATTAACTGAAAAAAGCATTTCTGCTTGGCGATCGCATTCGGCAAACAAGAATATTATGGAAAAAACACCTTAATTAGGGCTTAGTGAATAAGTTGTCTGTGAACGCAGGGAACAGGTAATAGGTAACAGTTTTAACTGTCTGGATATCTTCAATTTTCCAAATCCGACAAAGAAAAATGCAATTCATTTTGAGACACCATTAGCCAAAACCTGGCACTTTTTTGTGGTAAAAATCCGCGAAACCCTTTGTTAATAAATGGTTTTAGGTTTATTGAGCAAGCCATACTTAAGCGGTTTTAAAATCTATAAGCATCTAATAAATCTAAACATTTTTGTTACCACCATTCCTGATTTGTTTGTAAACTTTGATTATTCTTATGATTCACGTTGTTGTGAAAGGGGAAGAAAATTTACATCTTCATAAAGTTCTGTCATTTTACCTGTAAAATTGATAGTTTGTAATTGAAATGATGTTTGTTCTCCTATATAAGATTGTAAAATCCAAAGTCCCTCTTCATTGCGTCTAAAACATTCAACTCTAGGTTTTTTGGTATTAATTAAAACGTATTCTTGCAAAGTTTCCAACATTTGATAATCAGCAAATTTATCACCTCTATCAAATCCTTCAGTAGAATTAGATAAAACCTCAATTATTAAACAAGGAAATCTTTTATAACCTGGAGTTTCTTGATCTCGTGAATCACAAGTTACCATCACATCAGGATAGTAAAATCTATTTAAGGATTCTATTCTGGCTTTCATATCAGCAATATATACCCGACAACCATAGCCTCGAAGGTGATTACGAAGTAAAGAGGCGATATTTAAAGCTATAGTAACATGAGAATCAAATGCACCAGCCATTGCATAAATATATCCATCAATATATTCATGTTTAACTGTGCTGTTTTCTTCCAGTGCTAAATATTCTTCTGGTGTGATGTAAAAATCGGGAGCAGCAATCATATTTTATCACCTCAAGATTCTCACTTTTGTCGTGGGTAATGCTACAAAACACTATATTATCATAAATTAAATTGTCAGTAGGTTAACACAATAAAACCAAAATCTAAAAAAAAATGTAAAGTAGCATCAAAGATGATCTCTATTTACGAAAATATCATTCAAAGTTATAATTGGTTATAATTTATAGAACATTACAGGCAATGAAACACAGGAGATAGTCATCATGTATCAAAGTGAAGCACCTCCGCAAAAAACCATGCCCACCATGTATGATTTACCCAGTGAGGATCTTAATGAAGAAATAGATTCCACAATTCATCCCCGTCCACCCTGGGAAACCATGCCAACCATGTATGATTTACCTAGTGAAAATCCAGAGGAGCCAGGTTTGCCAGACGAATTTCATGACTTTCAACCTCAATTATTACGAGAAACCTGTCAATCTCCCATTTATCCCAGGGAGGAAATGTTCATTGGTACAGATTTAAACTTATACTATGATGGTCGTCATTATTCATGGTATAAAAGACCTGATTGGTTTTTAGTATTAGGTGTGGCTGCTTCTGAAAAACAAGAAGATATGCGGTTGAGTTATGTAGTTTGGCAGGAAGTAGTAACTCCATTTTTAATAGTAGAATTATTATCACCAGGTACGGAAGCAGAAGATTTAGGACAAACATTAAGAAGTGCAAATAAACCCCCCACAAAATGGCAAGCTTATGAACAGTATTTGCGATCGCCCTACTATGTTATTTTTGACAGATATGAAAATAAATTACGAATATTTCAATTGGTTGGTACAAGATATCAAGCAGTAGAACTTGTAGAACCAAAATTCTGGTTTCCTGAATTACAATTAGGAGTAGGAGTTTGGTCGGGAAAATATCAAGATACCCAAGGTTTGTGGTTACGTTGGTATAATCAAGATGGTAATTGGATTCCTACTTTTGCCGAAAAAGCAGAACAGGAAAAACAACGAGCAGATAAACTAGCTGAAAAATTGCGAGCGTTAGGAGTGAATTTAGATGAAATTTAAACAAGATATAGCAGATTCTGTGATGAATGACTCCTGAATCCTAGACTGACTCTTTGAATTAGAATTTTGGTAAAAAAGATATAGGGAAAATTCATGAATTTTCCCTACCAAGAGTTTGGTGGTTACGCGTATTTAATTTTCACTCCTATATCTAATGAATATGATTTTAATTGTCCCTGACTTTCCTATAGCTAAATATGAGCGAAAAATACAATAGTCCCAAAGAATGGCGTAAGGCAAATTACCGAAAACTAAAACAATATCGTGGCGAATGGATTATTTACACTAAGGATGGTGTAGTAGCTCATGACCCAGATTATAGAATCATGACACAGCAAATTGACCTTGAGAAGTTGGAATCTTCTGAATACATCACTGAGCGTATCTATGAGAACGAATTTGTTGAACCAGTTAAGTTTTTACCAGTTCGTTTTAGAACAGTCAAAAAACATGATTGGCAGCCAAAATACGAAGTCTGTCTAACGTTTCAAAATTCTAAAATCTTGGAAATGCTGGTAGATTCTGGTTCAGATATTAGCCTAATTACATTTTATTTAGGTACAGACTTAGGATATACTCTGTCTCAAGGAGAAGTTCTTAGTAATGGAGAGGGCGTAGGCGGTAGTGTACAATATGTACTCAGACAAGTTGAAATGCAGATAGACAATTATACCTTTTCTGCTCCTGTTGCTTGGTTACAAAATAAAGATTGTCAGGAAGTTTTATTAGGTAGGGAAGTTGTTTTTGATTTATTTGATATTGAATTTAAACAAGCTGAGGAAAAAATTATATTCAAATATAGGGGCTAACTACTAGTAAGTGATAAAATAACAAAAAATAAATCAAGAAAACTGAATGCTTAATTACCAAGAGAATATGAATAATTTACAGCATTTTCCGGTGTAACAAGGTACAGTTTGTCCCGGCAAGATGCCCACCTCACAAGAGTTTCATGATTATGATTTGTACCTCATAAGAACAAAATCTGCTGTAGCTACATTGCCATTGTACCACGACTTCCCCCAGTAATTGATGATGTGGGGGATTATGCTATACTTTAAGTTTAGCTCCTCAACGTTGAGCGATCGCTTACTTGGGAATCAAGTATTAAAAAGATTATTTCCTGTGATTGGAAGTAACAGCTAAACTGTATAATCTCCATATTCTAGCTCTTGTGGAACAGGCATCCTGCCTGTTAACCTTATACAAGTTAAGCACTATGATAGAAAATATTACCACAGAAAATATCAGTCAAACACTAGAACAAAGAAAAAAAGAAGCCTTACAAACAGCAGAAAAATGTCGCCAAATTCTCTTAGAAAAGGGAGCAAAAGAAGTAATATTATTTGGTTCTTTATCAGGAGAAAGTCCTTGGCATTGGCAATCTGATTTAGATCTAGCCGTGATAGGAATGTCAGAAAAACAACAATGGGAGGCATATTCTTCTATAGAAAAAATTGCACCTAATTGGTTAAAAATAGATTTAGTAGCATTAGAACAACTCCCAGATTTTGTCCGTTCTCGCATTCTTAAAGAAAAACCCATGCCTACTAATAAATATTTAGCTCTCAAAACTCGCATTGAAGATGAGATGATAGCTTTAGAGCAGAATTGTCAAGCTATGAGAACTGCTTTAGAACAAAGTGATGATGTCCCAGAAATCTTTATCACTCCCACATTATCCAGTTATATTTGTGATTTTTACACAGCTTGTGAGCGAATTAGCGAAAGAGTTGCTGTTACTTTAGATGGAGGAATGCCAAAAGCCGAAAATTGGCATGAACAACTATTGTTACAAATGGCAGAAATTGGTGGCGAAAATCGTCCTCCCTTATGGCAAGGTTCACTGTTATTACAATTAAATGATTATCGGAAATTTAGACATTTAGCACGGCATAATTATAATTTGCAACTGCGAAAAGAAAGAGTATTAGAACTAGCTCAACAAACAGAAATAATGATAGCAAAAATCCAACAGGCGATCGCACTTTTTAATCAATGGCTAGAATCTCAAGTAAAAGACTTGTAAATTACCTCCTTTTGCTGTATAATAAATTAACACTGTTAGCTGTTAGCGATCGCACTTGAGTATGACAGTTCTCCAACTCCCTCCCCCCAACACTCTACCCCGAATCACCTGGGAAAAACTACCAGCAGATTTTCCCCTACCAGATGAACCCGTGGAAAATAACCTCCAACCCCTTCTCGCTGCTGCTTTAAGAGAGTCCCTAGAATTAGCAGGTAAAATTCTAGAATCAATGCTGATTGCCTCCAATTTTGGTCTATGTGCCACAGTAGACGACAAAAACATTGTTAAAGCACCTGATTGGGTTTATGTTCCTTCTGTTCACCCCCTACCTCCAGGAGAAATCCGTCGTAGTTACACTCCTCATAGCGAAGGAGAAAAACCAGCCATTGTCATGGAATTTATATCCGCAACAGAAGGAACAGAATATTCCATTAATCCCCATTTTCCTTATGGAAAGTGGCACTTTTACGAACAAATTTTAAAAGTTCCCACTTACGTGATTTTCCATCCCCAAATTGGAATTTTAGAAGTTCATAATTTAGTTAATGGTAAATACCAGCAAGAATCTCCAGATGAAAATCAACGCTTTTGGATAGAAGCTTTAGACCTATTCTTGGGTGTATGGATAGGAAAAAAAGCTGAATTTCAGGGTTATTGGTTACGATGGTGGGATAAATCTGGTAATTTATTACTCTGGGGAAGTGAGCTAGTTAATCAAGAACGTCAAAGGGCAGAACAAGAACGTCAAATAGCAGAACAGGAACGTAAAAGAGCAGAACAAGCAGAACAAAAAGCTGCTAAACTCTCGGAAAGACTTCTAGCACTGGGGATTAGTCCAGATGAGATTTAGAGCAAGAGGCGTTGCTGAATTGGCGGATGATTTTGTAGAGACGTTCCATGGAACGTCTCTACAAAGATTTTGAATGTATGCAAAATTATTTTCATCCCTAAGAGGTTTTTTGAAAAGGGTGTTGTCATGTTGTAGCTTGCTTCCCGTAGGGTATGCAGCGAAGCGGAATGAAACATCTCAGTATGTGTCCGAAACCCTAGAATCTTTCACTTAGAATGACAAATTATACCTTTTCCAACTTTTCAAACATCCTCTAAAATCATCAACACCCAGAAAGA
Source organism: Anabaena sp. 54 (assembly GCA_900299285.1). GTDB lineage: Bacteria > Cyanobacteriota > Cyanobacteriia > Cyanobacteriales > Nostocaceae > Dolichospermum. The sequence goes on from OMJF01000225.1 coordinate 5,406, forward strand.
ATGGCGTTCTTATTGGCAATAGTTTTGATAAAATTTTTATCAGCAATCGTCCCATAAATTTGTATGATCAAAATCGTGAGTTTTGAGGTATAAATTAATGACCACTCAATTACCAAAAACCACATTAGAAATTAGGAGTAGCAACTATGATCTCTCGACTGTTAAAATCTGCTTACTATTTTATGTTAAGATACCCTATGCGTGTCAATAGTTGGTTATACAAAAACTTAATTGCTCCCAGTTCTGGTTTAAAAGTTCATCTAGGACCTGGCCAAACAAATTATTTATCAGGTTGGATTAACCTAGATGGAAATTTTCTTACATCTAAAATAGATGTTTGGGCAAATTTACTTGATCCTCTACCTTTCAAACCAGGATCAGTTAATATATTCTATTCTCACCATGTTATTGAACACTTACCTGATACTATTTTATCTAAGAAATTTGAAGAAATGTTCCAATGTTTACGCTCTGGTGGTGGTATAAGAATTGGTGTACCTCATCTAGGCAATGCTTGTAAAAAATATCTTGAAAAAGACTATCAATGGTTTGGAGATTTTCCACAAAAAAGAGATAGTATTGGTGGAAAACTTACTAACTTCATTTTCTGCAAAGGTGAACATTTAACAGCTTTAGATGAAAGTTATATGACTGAATTTTTGGAAAAAGCTGGATTTATAGATATTAAATTTTGTATTCCAACAAAAGAAACTTTCTTAGGAGATATTGGTATTGATTCTCAGGTTTTGTCTAAAGAGTATGAATCGGATTTTTCCTATCCCCATACTTTAATTGTAGAAGCTCGGAAAGCATAATCCAAACTTCAAGAAACTTGTTTGAAAATTTGGATCTGTCCTGTACTACCCCCCCCGATAACAACCAAAAACCTCGGATTTTAGATATTGGTTGTGGTAATGGTAGCTTGAGCAACTTCCTAGCACAGCAGGGTTATGAAGTTGTTGGTGTTGAAGAATCGAAATCAGGTGTAAAATTGGCTAATGAAACTTTCCCCGATTGTCGGTTTGTTCAAGGTAGTATTTATAATTTACCATATTCTGAACTAGGAGACAACTTTGATCTTGTAATTTCTATTGAAGTAATTGAACACTTATTTTATCCCAGAGAGCTAGTCAAAAGTGCTAAAAAATGCCTGAAACCCAATGGAGGGTTAATACTAACCACACCCTATCATGGTTATCTGAAAAACCTAGTTCTGGCTGCTACAGGAAAAATGGATCACCATTTTACCACTCTTTGGGATGGTGGTCATATCAAATTCTTTTCCGTACCAACCATGACAGCTTTACTTAAATCAGAGAACTATACAAATATCAAGTTTAAATTTGCAGGTAGATTTCCTTATCTTTGGAAAAGTATGTTGTGTTGTAGTACCATAGTTGAATAACAAGAACTTATTTGTATATCCTAATGATAGAACAAATTACACCTCTCATCCTTACTTATAACGAAGCACCCAACATCAGTCGCACCCTGGAAAAACTTAAATGGGCAAGTAAAATCATTGTCATTGATAGTTATAGCACCGATACAACCTTAGAAATTTTATCTCAATATCCTCAAGTAGAAGTATTTTCCAGAAAATTTGATTCTTTTGCTAGTCAATGTAACTATGGATTAGAAAAAGTTGCAACTGACTGGGTTTTATCCTTAGATGCAGATTATATTGTCACTGATGCACTAATAACTGAAATAAAAAATCTACCTCTAAATTCTAGCATTGATGGCTACTTTGTTAGATTCAAATATTGTGTTTTTGGTAAACCCTTACGTGGTACTTTGCTTCCACCCCGCCAAGTCCTTTACAAAAGAGAAAAAGCAACTTATCAAGATGATGGACACGCCCATAAAGTGATTGTACAAGGTAAGTCTAGTCAATTATCAGCATACATCCATCACGACGATCGCAAACCCTTGAGTCGTTGGCTATGGGCGCAAGATCGTTATATGGTAATTGAAAGTAAAAAACTCCTAGAAACACCAGAGCATGAACTCAGTATAGGCGATCGCCTTCGCAAACGGAAGATCCTCGCACCCTTAATCATCTTCATCTATTGTCTCATTCTCAAAGGTGCTATTCTTGATGGTTGGCATGGATGGTACTATACATTTCAGAGAGTTTTAGCAGAAATATTGCTGAGTATACATCTGATAGAGGCAGAAAAGTTAAAATCAGGTGAATATAATTAGGGCTTGCTGAATAAACCCAAAACCCCGATAAATCAAAGGTTTGAGACGGATAAAGAGGAAAAAAAGTGCAAGACTTGTGAAGGGGATACCTGAAAAGCTGTGCATTTTGGGGCTAAGAAGTCCAAAAATCTGGGGATAACAAATAGCTAAAACTGTTCCCTGTTCCCTGTTCCCTGTTCCCTCCCTTCACCGAAAGACTTTTTCACCAAACCCTAATTAGAGTAGATTAGAGTTAACCGCAAGAAAACACAGGAGAAAATGAATCATGTATCAAAGTGAAGCACCTCCCC
>OMJF01000226.1 GCA_900299285.1 Anabaena sp. 54
AAACTCGTAGTGTCCAACTGCCATTAGGTGAATCATTGTTAAAACCACTAAAGGAAAATACTTCCTTAGCAGGGCTTATAGCTACAGAATTAGCTTCCGGTGCAAAAGAACCCGTATAAGGGGCTGAACCGTTTGAAATAATCGTAGTCGGTGAACCATCTACAAAAGTTGTGTTGGTAAGATTAGCACCTGACAATGTACTGAAGAGATTAAGGGTTTTATTATCTGCATTTCGGATCAGATAACCTTCTAAATTAGACAGATTGGTATGAGTTAAATTAATCGTCAGACTATAGTTATAGATATTGTTGGGATCAGTAACTCCAGAGACATCAAAATTAAAATCTGTCACAGATGGAGTACTTCCATTGGTAGACGGACTGATACTACCAGGAGTAGTATTAGTAGTATTAAAAGAAATTGCTTGGACTGGTTGGGCGATCGCACTATAACTGATGGCAGTGAGTGCTGTAGCAAACAAGATATTAGAAATCTGACGCATAAGAATTGATGGTATTTGTAAATAATTTTGGACAAAATCTGAGTTTGAGAAAGAACTAGGGCAATATTTGTACTTTTTTAATTGCCCTAAGTTCCTGTTGACTACTGAGTTAATTAGATAGGAGAAGTTCTGAAGTAATCGTTCACATTCAGTGATCCTATGATGTTATCGCCAGCCTTATACTTGATATTAGTGACATCAATAACCAAGTCACTACTATTGGAAAATCCAGCCGTTCCATCATTTACGGACAGATAGGTGCGTACCCCAAAGGTAAAAAATACAGCTTCGTTAGCATTCAAGGGTTGACTACCTGCAACGGATGGATCACGATCGCCATATACAGAAACTAATGCAGCCTGTAAATTAGCTGCGTTAATTACTCCGGCATTGAATAGGCTGCTAGGCAAAAAGTCATTAGCAAATGCAATGCGATCGCCATCAGCCTGATTGAAGTCAGTAATGTTATCCAACTGGTTATTAGTGGAAACATTAGTAAACAACGAGTCAGTCAACGAGTTGTAGAGGAAAGTATCTGCTCCAGCACTTCCTGTTAATATATCCCGTCCGCCCAAACCTATGAGGATATCATTTCCTGAACCACCTGTTAACCTATCAATTCCTGCTGTACCAGTCAGGGTAGATCCGCTATTAGATGCAGTTTGGGTGCTAATAGTGTTAATCACTGGTGTAGGTGCTGGAATAACTTGTTCACCAAAGTTATATCCCGTTCCAGTAGCTCCTGCGGCAACTACAATGTTACTAAATGTGTCATTGATAGTTGCGTTGCCTCCCAGACTACCGATGGTATCTTTTCCATCGTTATATCCCGTCGGTTGAGTTTCAGTAATAGTATAGTTGCCAGAGAACAGGTTATTAAATTGGTAGATACCGTTGGAGTTAGTAGTAGCGGTTTGGTTCACAGCACTACCATTATTAGCTGTACCTGTGAGAGTAATTGTGATACCTGCAAGGCGACTTTCCCCAGCATCTACAATTCCATTGTTGTTGGCATCAACATATACTAAACCTGATAGGGATGAGGTGGGATTAACGTTAACTTGCAATGCCTTCTCAAAACTCAACCCAGTATTATCAGTGGTACGAACCCGAATACTATTAGTTGCTTTAGTGCTAAAGTTAGCAGAAGAACTAACTAATAGTTGATTTCCACTAATTGTGAAGGCAGAATTATCTGTACTACCTAAACCACTAACTAAACTGTAGGTAAAGGTGTCAGTAGTGCTAGGATCGGTAGTAGTAAACGTACCAATGACTGTATTAGCAGCCACATTTTCGTTAACATTAGTAGAACTTAATGCCAAATTTGTAGGAGCAAGAGCAGCATCAACCTGGAAACTAAAGATAGTGCGAACAGGATTATTAACTGGGTCATACTCTTTAGCAGAGTTTGGTGCTGTAGAATTAATACCTTTGCTAGTAACTGTCAAGGTATTGCCATCTGCACCGACTTCCAGAACACTGTAGTTGAAGGTATCAGGACTGTAGAAGTCCACAGCTTCAGGAGTAGTTTTATTAACCAGAGTACCGTCTTGATCGCGCTTAACATTACGCAATCCAGCATAATTATTAAGTCCGATGGGATCAATACCTGCGGCTATTTGCTTTGTAGCTAGACTATCAGCGATCGCCTTAATATTACTAAATGAGTGATTAGTAATCGTATCTGGACCCGTAGCACCTAGAGGACCATCAACTATGGAGAAGACATAGGGAACTTTCACATAGCTAGACTGTACCCCAGTTTGTCCAGTGGGCGAATAGTACAGTTCATTGATGCGATTCTGGTGATCATCCGCCGAGAGGAAGACCACATTCTTAATACCATTGTCAGCAATGAACTTGAGCAGATCATTCCGTTCCGCACGGTAGCCACCCATGTAGGACTTACCACCATCGGAATTTACTGGAGTCAACGTACCAGATAGCGCACCACCAATAGGACCGAGTTGGTCAATGGGATCAGAGAGGGAAACAAACTTCCAAGGTGTACCCGCATTCTGAGCATCTAAGAGAGTTTGCTTCAACCATGCCAACTGTGTATCACCAAGATAGGTACGATTTGGGTTATCAGCACGAGCACCCGTATCATCAGCACCACCATTAGCTGTTTTCAGTCTAATATCGCGGTAAGAACGAGTATCAGTGTTGATGTACAGCGCATTTTTACCCCATTGCACAGCAGAGTAAAGTTGTTTTGTGCCGTCGGAACGGGGGTCAGATGGAGCAGTTAAGGTGCGTTCAGCAATGGGTTGGTAGTTCAGGAACACATCACGTAGGGTTTGGAATCCTACAGATTTATTCATGAAACCGCCTAAAGCTGCCAAAGCACTGGGAGAAAGTAAATCAGCCGCATCATTGACATTATTAACGTTGCCAGATCCGCCAGCACGGGCATCAACACCCCGTCCTGTAGACATATCAGTTCCATTTGTACCACCCACAGAACCACCCGCCGGCGCACCACCATCAATATACTTGCGGTTGCCTAATTCGTGGTTATCCCAGGTAGTATAGTTACCCTGACCTGCATAGAAAGATTGCAGACTATTTTGCCCACCATTATTTACTGGTAAGAAATTCTCACGGTATTTCTTCTCGTAATCTGCTTTTAACTGTGCTTGGGTAGCAAAGGGAGTACCACCAGGAATGAATGCTCTAGGAATACCGTTATAGCTCAAGGAATCATGAGAAAGAGTGACAGATGGAGAATTTAACCAAGATCCGCCATTGTTACCAGCGACGTTACTAGCATTTTCATAAATCACATCGCCCAGGTTGACATAGAAGTCCAGATTTTCCCCAGGAACTGCACTGCCTAAAGGATAGGGACGCATTAAACCATCCATATCACCACTAAAGGCAAACTTCACCCCAGTGGCCAATGTTGCATCAGGAGTAGTTTTAAACGTTCCCACCTGGCTGAGTTCACCTGCGGCGGTTTGGAAGCGATAGTAGTATTTAGTGTTACTTTGTAAACCTGTGGCATTAACTTTCAGAGTGTAGTCATAAGTAGCATCACGGGTAACACTATTGATGGATTTAACAATATTGCTAAATCCTGAGTCTGTAGAGATTTGCAAAGTAACATTTTCTGTGACACCAGCAGACTGATCAGCAGTTGCAGTATCAAAAGTGCGAGTCCAGAGAACTACGCTATTACTGGTAGCGTCACCAGCGGCCACTCCTGTAAAACCTGCTGTGACTCCATTAATGGTGATACTGATGGTTTTACTGGCTGTTCCATCTATGGAAGTAACAGTAAAGTTCTCAACTTTAGTTTGACCTGCTCCTAAATACAGCACCGCACTATTATCAACATTGTAGGTAAAGTTGCCTGTGTCAGTAATTGTCAAAGTACCTAAATTTCCAGATGCAGAGGTGACAGTGGTACTAAATTTATTCTGACCAGCATCTTCATCTGTAACCGTTAAAGAACCTGAAGCAGTGATTTTACCGTTGCTATTGACATTAGTTCCTTCTTTGATGCTCACAACCCCATTGCCAATAATAGTTGCTGGGTCATTGACATCATTGATGGTAACGGTAAAGGTCTTATCAGTGTAAAGTCCACTTAAATCTGTAGAACGAACAACAATGTTGTAATTAGACTGAACTTCAAAATTCGGGGAGGTATTAATCAGTAATTGATTACCGTTAATGGTGAAAGCGGCGTTGTCATTTGTGCCAGAAACAAAGCTATAGGTGATAGTATTGCCAACGGTAGAGTTAGTAATGCTAAAAGTCCCTACTACGCTATTAGCACTGACATTTTCATTAATATTGGTAGCACTTAAAGTTACATTAGCAGGAGGATCATCACTTTGAATCGTCAGCACCGCATTAGGCTGCTTTGTTCCCACTAAACTACCAGTGCTGGGATTTACTAGGGTGAGGTTGACAGTTTCATTAGGTTCTGCATTTGTATCTCCAAAGATGGGAATTTGCACATCCTTGTAAGTTTCACCAGGAGCGAACGTAACAGTAATTGGTGTATTGATGTAGTCCGCTTGGTAAGAGTTGTAGGTGTCAGGATTGAAGAGCGCCTGTAATTGACCACCTTCTACTAATTCCCCTGTAATGCTGTAGTGGGCTTGGGTATCTAGCAAGAACCAACCAGGACCTAAGATATCCTGAGCGTCAATAATTCCTGATGATTCCTCATCCACATTAAACGGTGCTGTTGCAGCCACCCCAATATCACCAAAGCGGGCAGGATCGTGTTTAGCCAACAGTTTTAATGTATCAGTAGCAATGTTATATTGCCAGATTTTGCCGTTGTGAGCAGCATTACCTACATCTTCTTGCAACAGAACATTACCATACTTATCAAAAGTCATATTGTCGAACATATTGCCGCCCTCAGTACCATCGAGTAGCAGGTCAATTGTTCCACCTAAATCGGGATTGGTAATATCGGTGAAATTCAAACGCCACAAACGACTACGGCCGATTTGAGTACCAACACCATCAGCAACTTGATCAAGACGGTCTGTGGTGACGAAAAAGTATTGACTAGGATTGAGGGGATTCCATGCACCGTCTTCAGGACGGGAGAAAGTGGTTGAGGATGTACCACTCAGGGTGAAGGTTGCACCACTAGTAATATTTGTAGCGCGGGTAGTAGTGTTAACAATTTCCGCAGTGTTACCCGTGACATTGACAAACTTGGTCGTACCATTGGTCAAACCTGCCTTGTCTATTTCAGTACCAGTGCTTTGTTTAGTACCTACATAAACTGCGATAGATTGGCTCAAGAGTCCCGTACCACCATCATTATTACCGATAACAATGGTTTTATCTTGGACAAAGGGGTTGGCCAATAAGTTTTCCCAACCACCAACACCCGTTAAACCAGACCCGTTGGTAGAAAGGTTAAATTTGCCAAGAATGTAAGCATTTCCTTTGTTTGCACCAGTGGCAACTGTAGCTAATGCAAAACCTGTAGAACCACCTTCTTCCCCATTCATGAAAATCCGTTCTTGTGTACCTAGTCCAGTGGTGGGGTTATAATAAGCTGTAACAGCAGGTAGGTCAGCAGAACAGAAACGGTTAAAGTTGATGATGCTAGTGGTGGTATTTGATTTCTGGTTGACTGCATCCCAGTTATAGACGTTTTTAATTAAATCACTGCCACTGACTACGGAGAGATCAGATTTGTTAATTATCCAACTAGAAACGAATGCTCCTTTACCACCATGATCACGGGTAATACCAGATGTACTACCTATTTCTTGGTTCATCAATAAGGTGAATGTGCCATCACCGTTATCAAAAGCTCCCAAACCATCGGGAATACCGACCATTTTATAGGGTGTACCATCAAGTTTGCTATTGACTGAATCTCCCACTGTGAGGATAGATTTCAGACTCACACCTGATCCTGATGTGGTGGGTATCATGTAGGTCGTTGCAGAACTACTGACTCCTTTGGTGGTGTCTTGGGTGGGAGCAGCAGCAACTCCTTTAGCAGTACCGTCATTTAATACCAGTTTTACGGTGTCTGTACCACTCACACTACCTGTACGGGTGATTCTGACTGTGGCAGTGTTACCAGTCGTATTACCTTCTGTAACATTGTAGTTGGCGCTGCTAAAGTCAAATACAGGTGTGGGGTTTAAGGTATTGGCTTGAGTTTTAAAGGAGTAGAAATAACTGGGAAGTAAACTGTAGGGTGGTTGTCCCGTAGGTGCTGTAGGCGCAGCACTACCAATGGCAACTTGAGTGGTACTAACGCCATTGTAATAAACATCAAACTGTGTTCCCGAACCATTTTGCGTGACGCTAAAATCGTTATCGGTAGCCAGAATCAGAGAGAAAGTACCATCAGACAACCTTGGTCCTATTGCTAACCCTTCAAATTTTTCGGGCATTGCTGTCTGTGCATTTTGGATAGCATCAGCAATATCTAGGAAGAAGGTTTTATTTACTGGTGTTACTCCACTAGGTATGGTATTAGTCTCGGCTAAACTAATACCACTAACATCTGTTGCTCCTGTGAGGTCAATTTTGTAAACTCGTTTAGAACCAATGGGCAAATTACTGGTTGGATCTACTCCTATACCTCTGTTGTCCCGTTCTAATACCAGCAGTTCGTTGTTATTGATAGCAACTAGAGAGCTAATACCTATGTTGCGTCCTTGAGCAGTGGCACTAAAATCATTTGCTGTTCCGGGAATGCGATCATTGATATCGCTAATGGGTTCTAACTGGTAGATATATTGAGCATCACTTAAACCAGTTTGCACGTCATAGCGAACAATTCTGATATTGCGACTACTACGGCCATTGACAGAACCTTCTTCTTGCAATGGGTCTTGGAACATGGCATATAATTTTGTGCCATCGGGACTAATGGCTAAACCTTCATAACCCCGATTACTTTGACGACCTGTGGTGGTAGCAGGGTTATCATCACCAGCATAGTAGGGTGTACCACTACTGGTTTTGGGAATAACATTATTAGGTGGTGTGAAGGCGCGAACAAATACCCCTGTGGGAGTAAATTCATAAATGGATGGTCCATATTCATCGGAAACAAAGAAGTTACCGTTTTTCCCCACAACAAAGCCTTCTGGGTCTTGGCTTAAACCCAGGACACTGCCATTACCATTGGGAATTTTGGCATTAAGTCCATTAAATGGTGTGGTTGTGGCGTAGGTTACACCATTAAGAGTTGTTCCCGCCGCAATAGTGAAGGGAATTGTTTCTAATAGTTGGTAGTTGGTAATTGCTCCGGTGTTGGGGTCGGTAGTAACGGCAAATTTTTCTACTCTTGTTTGGTAGTCAATTACGCCGCCACCTGGTCCTCTGTCAACTAAAGCATAGTAGACGTTTTGGCGATAATCGTAAAATAAATCTGAACCAAACCCACCTAAGCGATTGGTGTTAGCGCTACCACTACCACCATTGACAGGGAATAGGTCTGTAGCGTTACCTGCAATGGTGACTGTGGAAACAAGGCTGGCATTAACATCGTTATCAGTAATAATGATATTTTGAGTGGTTGTACCGCCCAGGGTAATTCCGGTTGAAGGATTACTAATGGTCAATTTAGCTACTTCTGTACCTTCAACTACGGTATCATCTGCAATGGTAAAGGTGACAGAACCTGTGGTTTGTCCGTTGGGAATGGTAATTGTGGAATTGCTGAGGGTATAGTCTCCTGTGGTGATACCTGTTCCACTCACAGCTAAGTTAACGGTTTGATCTCCAGATACAGCACTGGCAGAGGTAGCGGTGACTGTAATTACAGTTTGTCCTGCTTCTGTGCCTGTGTTACTACTGACGGATAGGTTAACGGCAGGAGAAGGTGCTACAGTAAAGGGAGTAGAATCTAGGGCAGAACTCAAGGTTGCAGTATTTCCAGGATTGCTCCAATTAGCAGTATTGGATATCAAATTCAGATAACCTGCTAAGGAAGTTTGTCCTGAGTGACTACCTGTGTACACCGCACTATCACGACCATCAGTGAAGCTAATTTGTAAATTAGCAGGAAGGGAAGCAGGAGCAACTCCATCAACAGCGTTGCCGATGTTAATATATGCAAGATGGGTGATAGGAGTATCCACTGTTGAGTCGCTAGTAGTAGTGTAGGCATAAACAACATCAGCAGTCGTGCTTAGACCTCGATTGGCTGATAAAGCATTTGTTACAGCATTAGCTGTACCAGTTGTTGCGACAGGGGTGGTATCAAAATTATTGATGATTACCACTGTTCCCGCAGTTATTCCACCCGCAGGAGCAGTCCATTTGGTATAGGATTCGCCAGTATTAAAGGTTGTTGCAGTGGCACTAGTGAGTTCATTATCGGTAAGATAAATGACATCGCCGGACGTAATATTATTGAGGGCTACAAAAGCTACCCAGTCTGTCCCGTTTGTATTAATTCCAATAAACGCAATATCACCTTGATTAATTGCCATAATCATTTCCTAAGATTGTTGTAGATGAAAGATATGTAAATGTTTTGGATGAGCGATCGCTTAGAGGTTGTTTGAAAAGGGTGTTTATACGTCATGTTGAATGCAGGGAAGCGGAATGAAACATCTTAGTGTATGTGTCCAAAACCTTAGATTCTTCCTTCCACTTTGCGTTTCGACTGCGCTCAACATACAGCAGTTTTCATGTATTTGAATCACAATTATTAGACCTAACCCCTAGCCCCTTCCCTACCAGGGAAGGGGAGTAAATTAAGGACTCTCTCCTTGTAGGAGAGAGGTTTACCAGAGAGGTCGGTTTGTGGTTTATTTACCTGAAAATAGCTGTAAGCTCAACACAAGCCTAACACAAGTCTCACATAGCTAACGCCACGCACCGCGAACAGAATGATAAATTATACCTTTTCCAACTTTTCAGGCGTTGCTGATTTTAAGTATGAAAATAATTTTGCGTACATTCAAAATCCTTATAGAAACGTTCCATGGAACGTCTCTACTTCCAAAAATCATACGCCAACTCAGCAGTGCCAATTTAATTTATCCACAGTTTAAACAAGTTTAGGTTAAAAACTGGTTAAACTGTGAATAAAAAAAGGTTTCTATTCATCCTGGGGTTCTAAATCTTCTACTGTCAGTTCTTGATGGGGAACAGCAGCAATAATTGCGTCTATGACTTTAGATACTGGTAATATCTCTATGCCAATATCGGGAAATTTTGTGCCTTTGGGAACTATAGCTCTTTTAAATCCCAATTTTGCAGCTTCTTTTAACCGTAGTTCCATTTGAGACACTGTTCGCACTTGTCCCCCTAATCCTACCTCTCCAATTAAAACTGTACTAGGGTCAACTATTCTATCACGAAAACTGGCAACAATCGCTACGGCAATTCCTAAATCTACTGCTGGTTCTTCTACGTTTAATCCCCCCGCAGAGGCAACGTAGGCATCTAATTTGGACATGGGTACTCCCACCCGTTTTTCTAACACGGCAAGTATTTGAACTAAGCGGTTATAATCTATGCCTGTACCCGCCCGGCGCGGAGATGGGTAACTGGTAGGACTAACTAAGGCCTGTAATTCTACTACTATTGGCCTCGTCCCTTCACAAGCCACGACAATGGCCGTACCCGGAGCAGGATCATCACGGTTGCCTAAAAATAGCTCGGAAGGGTTCTCAACTTCTTTTAATCCTTGAGACACCATTTCAAATATACCAATTTCGTGGGTTGCTCCGAAACGATTTTTTACAGTTCTTAATAATCTGTGGGAAGCAAAGCGATCGCCTTCAAAGTATAATACGGTATCAACTAAATGTTCTAATACCCTTGGACCGGCGATCGTCCCTTCCTTAGTCACATGACCAACAATTAACATAGTAATATCCTCATGTTTTGCCACTTTCATCAAAGCTGCGGTACATTCCCTAACTTGAGTAACTGAACCTGGTGCTGATGTCAAAGCTGGTAAAAATACTGTTTGGATACTATCAATAACAGCTACATTCGGTTTTAGGGAATCTATTTCTCGCAAAATTTCCTCTAAATCCGTTTCTGGTAATACATACAAATCTGCGCCTATACTACTAGCATCTATATCTATGGAGTTTTCAGTATTTTTGACTATTTCGCTATCATCTTCTGTAACTACAGTAGGAGCTTTGGACATTCCCAACCGAGAAGCACGCAATTTTACCTGTTGTCCTGATTCTTCTCCAGTGACGTAAAGAATGCGGTATTTTTGCGCCAGTTGGTTAGATACTTGCAGCAGTAAAGTAGATTTACCGATACCAGGATCACCACCAATTAGCACCATCGAACCAGGAACAACTCCACCGCCCAAAACTCGATCTAATTCCCCATAACCCGATTCCCACCGAGCAATTTGCCTATCACTAATTTGATCAAAAGTCAAGGCTGATCTGGCTTTAGCTGGTTTAGTATTAGATCTAGCATTACCCTGAGTAGTGTGCCAATTTCCCACCCCTCCCCGACTAGGTATATCCCCAATAAAAGAACTAATATTCTGTTCAACTAAAGAATCGTAAGTGTCGCAATTGGAGCATTTTCCGAACCATTGGGAAAATTCTGCTGCACAATTACTACATATATAAATAGTTTTTGCCTTAGCCATACTGAGATTTTATTTAATAATCTTAATTTTTGCTTAATTCTCGGAAAAACCGAAAATTTAATCATAGGAATAGTTAGAGCTTTTTCCCAATCAATTGAGAGCATGATATCTTAATATTAAGACATTAAAATTAATCATGAGAAATTTTAGTTAAGGAGCATGACAAAACTTGGAAAGTCATAAAGAAAAAATCCTGGTGGTAGACGACGAAGCCAGTATTCGTCGGATTTTAGAAACACGCCTTTCCATGATTGGCTATGATGTGGTGACAGCAGGGGATGGTGAGGAAGCTTTAGAAATGTTTCGTAAGGCTGAACCGGACCTGGTAGTTTTAGATGTCATGATGCCAAAACTAGATGGTTATGGTGTTTGTCAAGAATTACGCAAGGAATCAGATGTCCCCATTATCATGCTCACTGCTTTGGGAGATGTGGCTGACCGCATTACTGGGTTAGAATTAGGTGCTGATGATTATGTGGTCAAGCCATTCTCACCCAAGGAATTAGAGGCGCGAATTCGTTCAGTTTTACGCCGGGTAGATAAAATAGGTGTAAATGGTATTCCTAGTTCTGGTGTTATCCATGTCAGTAATATCAGAATTGATACTAATAAACGTCAAGTTTATAAGGGTGATGAGCGTATTCGCTTAACTGGTATGGAATTTAGCTTATTAGAATTGTTAGTCGGTCGTTCCGGTGAACCTTTTTCCCGTTCGGAAATTCTGCAAGAGGTGTGGGGATATACTCCCGAACGTCATGTAGATACTCGCGTTGTGGATGTTCATATTTCCCGTTTACGGGCAAAGTTAGAAGATGATCCTAGTAACCCGGAATTAATTATCACCGCTAGAGGAACTGGTTATCTTTTTCAGCGCATATTAGAACCCGGAGAAGAGTAGAAAGAGTGGGAGGTTGGGGAGATGATTTTTTCTCATTTTTTCTCATACTCCGTACTCCGCATTCCCCACTGGACACTCTTGTATTTTTTTACTATTCTCTACCCTTGTATATTATTTATTAGTGGAGTTTTGTAGTTGTGGGTGTTTAATTACCAATAGTCCTTACCATAAGTTAACTTGTTTGTCAATAGTATGTTTGTTCTCCCAGTTGATTGATATAATTTCTTGGATAATTTTTGTCTCAGACATTGCTGTTAATTTGTAAAGTTTTGTATTATTTTTTGGGTATTGATTTTTGAAATGACTATGAATAAAGGGTTTTGGGAGTTGGTTGCATAGACAAAGACAAAATTGACAATATTAACCCAATTGTGAAATTCTCAAAAATTATAGCAAATCGCCGAAAGTATTGCCAGCTCGTTAGTAAATAAAAATAATTCTCAATTAATTATTAAGAAAATCTAAAGAGGAATTTTGATCAGTTATGAATATTAAAAGTATCTTCGTTTTTTTATAAGTTTTAATTATGATTTCTTGTTAACCAAGGACTACCCGGTGATAATGGGGAAACTAACCTCAAAGTACACTAGCAAAGAGAGTTTAAAAAAGATTATGTAAAATGCTATCTGTAGCAACGTTAAAGTATCTGTTTATCACTGATAATTAACTAATAAATAACCAATAAATAATGACTAAATCTGATCCTAATCGAGTTTTGCGACGTTTACCCTTAGTAGTTGGAGGTTTAGGTGCTATACTATTGTTAGTAAATAGATTGTTAACTCCACAACTAACAGATTCCCAAGCACGGGGGGATGTATTGGGAGTTGTTTTGAGTGCGATATTAATTTTAACTGGTTTAATTTGGCAACAGGTACAACCAAAGACACCTGAGACAGTAGAATTAATTGGAGAGGAGGGATTCTTTTTAGCAGCAGATTTATCAGAAACCGCGAAAACAGAATTGGCCTGGGCATCGCGGCTATTATTAACAAATACAGTGACGCGATCGCTTATAGTGTATTATCAAGGTAAGGTTTTATTGCGTCGCGGTATATTAGCTCCTAAATCGGAAGTAGTACCGGGAACAATCTTAAAAAGGGTATTGGCAACACAAAAGCCAATTTATCTAGTGGCTTTGTATGTCTATCCTGGTAAAATTGAATTTGATTATTTACCAGAGAACACACAAGGTGTAATTTGTCAACCAATTGGTAAAGAAGGAGTTTTAATTTTAGCTGCAAATGCTCCTCGCAGTTACACAAAACAAGATGAAAACTGGATTGGGGGAATTGCTGATAAATTAGCTGTTACTCTTAAAGATTAAAGTTTGAACCTAGTGTTGCTGTATTTTAATTTCAGACATTGCCTAATTGCCGATAGCATATCTATCGTGAAGATAGCAAGTAGATTGCCACCATCTAATATCTAACATCAAATGACATACTCACCACCCTTGCGTCCCCAAAAAGAACCACCCCTTCCTCCTTGGGAAAACCTACCCACAATGTATGATTTACCCAGCGAAAACCAGGAGGAAAAAGGTTTGCCAGACGATTTTCATTTTTTACAACCCTTACTTTTATATTTAACTTTTCAACCCCTAAATTGGCATCCAGAATTAGTTTATAGTGCGGCGGATCTCAATCTTTATTATGATTTACAACATCCTTTATGGTATAAAAGACCTGATTGGTTTGGTGTAATTGGAGTTTCCAAATTATATAATAATCAAGATTTGCGTTTAAGTTATGTCACGTGGCAAGAACCAGCTAACCCATTTGTGGTAGTTGAATTATTATCACCAGGAACAGAAGAAGAAGATTTAGGAACTAAAGCAAGTCAAACAAATAAACCTCCTACAAAATGGGAAGTTTACGAACGCATATTAAGGATTCCTTATTATATTGTATTTAGTCGTTATACTAATGAAGTCCGCGCATTTCAATTAGTAGGTGGCCATTATGAATCTGTAAATTTTAATGGACATTTACATATCCCAGAAATTGGTTTAAGTTTAGGGTTATGGGAAGGGACATTTCGCGGTATTCCTGAACTTTGGTTGAGGTGGTTTACATTAGATGGGGAATTAATTCCCGAACCTTCAGAGGAAGCAAATACTGCGAAAATTAAAGCGGAAAAGTTAGCGGAAAAATTGCGTGAATTAGGTGTTAATCCTGATGAAATTATCTAACTAAGTATAGATCCCGACTTCTTAAAAAAGCCCGGTATCTCTCTTTATGGAAAACCCAACACAGGGATGTGGAATTTATCCTAGCTAACCGATGTTGTAGGGTTGACAATGGGGGTTTTTGACGCTAACTTTTGTTTCTGTCTGGCTTTTTTCAACTGTGCTAGGGCGAAGAGTGCGCCGACTGTGGTGGGGATAGTTGTACCAGCAGAGAAGTCGAAGGGTACGGGGGTAGCTTGGACTTCAAACTCTGTAGAAAAAGTATCGAGCCTCAATCGCTGTGTCCCAGCAGATTAATTGTAAAAAAAACACACATTTGTCAAGAGTTGATGCTGAGAAATGTTGATGCTGAGAAATTATGTCATGGTAGGATAGTTCAGATACCAGACTTCTTATTAGAAATCACATCCCTGTCTGCCGACAGGCAGGTACACAGACAAAATCTGCCTACGCAAATTTCAAATCCTTAATTTTTCGTTAGTCCACGCAGGTGGACTTGGCTTGTGTAGTAGCGATTTATAATCGCCATAAACTTTTAAGACAACCTCTTAAACAAGTCAATTATCTTGATGTTTATTTACCTAAAAATATCTATAATGCTACAATAGAGTAGGAGTAATTCATGAATTACCCACGACGAAAATAACAACAAAAAATACCACAAGCGCGGGGATTATATGACCTCGACCACAGATTTTCCTAACACCCTAATTAGTCTTCCAGACCATACCCAACTGCCTTGTGAAGATGGTACATTTGTGAAAAACTTCCAGGAACATCCTCAAAGCATTCTCCTAACAGAATCAATTAAACCCACTTTACAAAAAATCCATCCCGATGGACAATATTGTATAGGTCAAGATAGTGGTATTTACTGGCGAATTACCGAACCTTTAGAACGAGGTGCAGAAGCTCCTGATTGGTTTTATGTGCCGAATGTTCCGCCTAGTTTAAATGGACAAATGCGCCGTTCTTACGTTTTATGGCAAGAATATATTTCACCATTAATTGTGTTAGAATTTGTGTCTGGTAATGGTGATGAAGAAAGAGATAAAACACCCTGGAAAGGTAAATTTTGGATTTATGAACAGGTAATACATCCAGCTTTTTATGGCATTTATGAATTCAATAAAGCTAGTGTAGAAGTTTATCATTTATTGGAAAACAAATACCATTTATTACCTGCTAACAAAAGGGGACATTATCCCATTTCCGCTTTAGGAGTAGAGTTAGGAATATGGCAAGGTGAATATCAAAATGTAGATTTACCTTGGTTACGTTGGTGGGATTTAGATGGTAATTTATTATTAAGTGGAGAAGAACGAGCAGAACAGGAATACAGCACTTTGCGCGACTAACTGGTACAGTAGCAGCAGTGAGAAAAATAGTTTTGGAGTTGTTGGCTGGAGCATAAGAGGACTCCTAGTGACAAC
>OMJF01000227.1 GCA_900299285.1 Anabaena sp. 54
GGACTCCTATTTGATTTTTGATAGCTTGCGTGGCGTAGCCATACAGAACTCAGTATATACTGAAAGCCTTCTTTCCTGTTCCCCGTTCCCTGTTCCCTGCCTCCACGAACAATTCATGAATCAAATCGGATCACTATAGGTGATGGGGGATTGGTGTTAATTTTTCTCTTTAGTGTTGCCAAGAGAATTTAAGTAGGCGTTTAATTTTGGTGAAAGTTCATCTATTAATGGTTTGAGAATGTTAACTTGTTCTATTGTTAATAGTTGGCGAACATAAGCTAACCTCATCCAATGAATTGTTTCATTTAAAGAACCTCTAGCAATTCTGATAAACCGTTTATTATCTTGGAGGTTATAACGCCCCCTTCCTTCCGCTATATTTGCTCCAATACTATCTGCTGCACGCACGATTTGTTTACCAACTGTATCTTTAGAAAAACTATCCCATTGCATAACTATTCTCCAAATTTCATTTGCTAATTTCTCCGACAACCTATAAACTTGCAATTTCTCAAAATCTGGTCTACCCATATATAGCAATCCTAATTTATCCGTGAGAGTTCAACAAGCCTTAAATGCTTATAAAACAAAGATTTTTATCTGCTTATTTTCTCACAATTGGGGTATGATTGCTATATCTTATCCCTACCAATCACCAATCACCAATCACCAATCACCATTTATTCAACTTCACCAATTAAAGTAAAAGCAGCCCAATGATAAGGACTTTCATAATTTTTATGTTTCATTGTTGTTAACATCGCTTGTCTTAATGCTGTACCTTTATCAAGTTTTTGCTCCATATTTTTATAAAATTCCGTCATCAAAAAAGATGTAGAATCATCACCAATAGACCATAAAGAAACTACAATACTGGGAATACCAGCACTAATTAAAGAACGCGATAAACCGACGACACCATCACCTGTAATCTTTCCTTTTCCTGTATCACAAGCACTGAGAACTATGAGTTCAGCATTGAGTTTTAAATCCAGAATTTCCTCTGATGTTAAAAAACCATTATCTTCACCACTAGCAGCAAATGCGATCGCACCTGGTACTACACCAAATCCTTTAAAATCATCAACTAAGCCATGAGTGGCAAAATGAATAATTCTGGCTGTGGACATTTTTTGAACAATGGCTGTTTTAGTGGCTTTATTACCTGTAATTGCTTGAGTTTTCAACAATTCGGCAATTTTTACTGCTTCTAGTTCTGCACCAGGGAGAGGTGTTAACTGTTCATTGGTGATAGGAACTTTTGGCATATTAGGATTACCAACTACTAATATTTCCCTACCAATTTCTGATTTTTTGATAGCGATTTTTTGCTTATGTGTTAAATCTAAAACCTGAATAGATGGTGCAGTGAGAATAGTATGTTTTTCAATTAAATATTTACCTTTTTCATCTTGCAGTGCGGAAAAAGCAACAAGAAATAATTCATTTTGAGGAATAAAAACAACTCTTTCAGTATCTTTCTTGGGTAAAAGATCCGCAATAGGTGTAATTAGTAATTCATGGAGTCTTTCAAATCTTCCTTTGACTGGGGCAGCATTAGGATCTAGACTAGCTACAATACCTCCTCTGCTTCTAACACCAATAGATTCACGACTGATATTAACAAGTTCTGCCAGAGTTGTATTTTCCTTTTGCCACAGGGGTTTTAAATCAGATTTACGAAATGTAATTTCACCTGTGGGTTTAATCACCCAAATATAGAGTTCTGATTCTTTGGTTTGTGGTTTACCATCAATTTTCAAATCATCAGGAATAATGGAATATTGAACCAGGGTAGCATTTTGTTGTTTGGCGATTTTTTGTAATAAGGAAATAGTGGGTTTATCAACAGCAGGTGGTGAGGTTTGACTGGTATTTGTGTTAGATAGGCGTGAAGTTAATAATTCTACAAATGCCCTAGCACGTCCCCGTTCAGAAATTTCTAAAGCTTCATTGGTTTTATTCTGAGCAATTAGGACTTGTTGGAGTAAGCGGTAAGTCGCTTTTTGTGTTTCAAAAATAGAGACTTTGTTAGCGTCATTTAAGTTTGTTCGCAGATATTCTAAAACCTCCATACCATCGCGTAGCGTTTTTTCCGCTTCTGCAAATTTGCCAGATTTATAAAACGCACTACCTATATATCTAAGAGTTCGTGCTTCGCCCCCTTTGTCGCCAATTTGTTTGAAAATTGTCAAAGCTTCTCTAAAGAAATTTAATGCTTGAGGATACTGACCTTGATCAGCGTAAACTCTGCCAATATTACTCAATGCAACTCCTTCACCCTCTTTGTCGCCAACTTCTTTAAAAGTTGCTAATGCTTGCTGAAATTTATCTTGTGCTTGGGAATACTCGCCTTGATTGCGCCGAAAATCTCCAATATTATTAAGGGAAGTTCCTTCGCCTCTGCGCTCGCCTATTTTTATGAAAATGTTTAAGGCTTGTTGATAAAATTCTAGAGCTTTTGGATATTGATCAATTGTACGATAATATACACTGATAGCATTGCGAGTCAGTGCTTCTCGTCTCTGGTCGCCAATTTTTTTAAAGATATCTAAAGATTCTTGAAAGAATTTTTCCGCCTGAGAGTATTGTCCTAGACTAGTATTAATTAATCCAAGATTGGTAAGAGTAAAGGCTTCACCAGTCTGATCGCCTACTTGTTTGCGAATAGTTAAAGCTTGTTGATAAAATTCTAGAGCTTGAGGATATTTTCCCAAATTTTCATGAACTATCCCAATATTATTGAGAACAGTTCCTTCATTCAAGCGATCGCCTATTTCTCTGAAAATATATAAGGCTTGTTTGTAAAACTCTAAAGATTCGATATTATTTCCTAATGTGCGTTTAACTATGGCGATGTAATTTAGGCTAAGAGCTTCTCCTTTACGGTCTTTGATTTCTCGATAAATAATTAATGCCTGTTGAAATGATTGTAATGCTTCTTGATACTGACTAGTTTGAATTTGTTTATTACCTTGCTGATAAAGACGTTCTGCTTCTGCTTTCCGGTCTGCTGGTGTTTGTGCTAATACCTGTGATACTTGGAATAACACTGGTAAATTAACCGCAGATTGTAAAACCGTCAAGATGAAAATGATAAATACAATTAACCGAATCTTGTAATCAGACATATATTTTATACCAATTGTCAAAAGTCAGGACTTGTAGGGGCAAACCCCCTGTGGTTGCCCTCTTGAGTCAGGATAAAAAATATATATTACCCATCACCAATCACCCATCACCAATCACCAATCACCGTCTCCTTTTAACAGCTTGCACTGCTGCATCAGCATTCACAAGTCCTTTACCAAAGAAATATTCTTGTTCTTTGACACTGGCAGAAATTTCTCCGTCACGGCGTTGTAAACGATAAAGTTTAGCATCTTGTTGAGAAATAGTTAGTCCTTGATAACTAGCTGTAGATTTCAAGATACTTACCAATCTTTCTCTACTGATTCCTTTATTTTCCCCCTTCATTAAGGCCACAACTCCCGCTACCGTTGGTGAAGCAAAAGATGTTCCTTGTACCCACCAATATTTACCTCTACCATCAACTACGGAAGACCAACGAGTGCTAGGATTAGGTATACCTTGCCAAAAAGCGTTTAAAGAAGTTCCTCCTGTGGTGGGAATGCCACCTAATAATCCCGGTGTATTTAAGTCCCCTCCTGGTGCTACTAAATCTAATCCTTGACCATAATTACTGTAGGAGGCACGATTACCTGTAATATTGGTTGCAGCAACGGATATAACCCCTGGATAAGCAGCAGGAAATGTGACTTTATTGGTGTTTTCATTACCAGCAGCAGCGACAATGACTAATTTCGGGTTAGCTTTGAGAACATCAGCGATCGCCTCTTCTTCTCCTGAAGTTGGTAAGCTACTACCTAAGCTGAGATTAATAACATCTGCACCCCTGTCTGCTGCATAACCAATGGCTTCAATGTAAGCAGCAGGACTATAACTACCATTCAACCCAAATAACCGCACTGGTAAAATTTGGGCGTTGGGCGCTACTCCTAACAGTCCTTTGCCATTTTGGGGTTTAGCAGCGAACTGCTTGCAGCAGCGCATCGCTATCGTACCACTGACATAAGTACCATGAAATTCTCCACCGACTTTATAAGTCCGAAAAACATAACGCAGAACATTAGCAATTTGTTCTCAGGAATAATTGGGATATTTGCGTTTTATTGCTAATGTCTTGCTGGAGTTGCAGGTATAAAGGTGTAGCGGCCAAGTCACGGGTTCTACCTACTTTTTTAAAAGAAACAGCGATCGCATCTTGTCTTTGGTTTAAGGGTATGCGTTGTCCTTTGTAAAGGTAAAATAAATCATTGTTTTCTTGAGTTTGTCCAATTGCTTGTGGTGGGGGAAATATACCCATACTGGATAAAATCAAGGTAGTGAGCAAAATGCTGGATGTAATGCGTTTCATAAGTGTTTAGTTTAATTTTGAGTTTTTGTCCTACAACTGCACATCAATATCTATCTCTCAGCAAAGGAAGGATATGCAAAATTATGGAGTTAGGAGTCAGTAGGGGTTTAGCAGGCGAATGGAATTCGCGGCTACACAAACAAAGTCCGCCGGCGCGGACTAAGGAAAAATCAAGGATTTGAAACCCACGCAAGTGGGTTTTGCCTGTGTAGACGCGGTTTCTAACCGCCTGTTTAACTAAACCCGTACTTTTATTTCGTTTGTTTCGTTGGTTGCGTTTATTTTGAATTAGAGTTAGTATGTAGTGAATGGTAATTGCAATCCATATTTTTCATAAGGAATGGGTAAATGGAGTGCAATTCGATATTAAACGAGGCTGATATCTATGACACTGAGTACATATCAAACTAGCAGGATTGGAGTACCTACGGAAGAAGATGCTACTTTAGCAAAAAAAAGTAGTCAAACTTTGGCCGCTTATATAGCAGGGCGTTTTCATTCTCGGAGGTAAATTGCAAAATCGTTTTTCCAAAACCCTTTTACTATAAGCGATCGCAGCTTTTTTTCGTAATTTTGGATTAATTAATATTAAAAACAAGCCCAAA
>OMJF01000228.1 GCA_900299285.1 Anabaena sp. 54
AGGAGACCACACATTTGCACCATCATTTGGTTCTAAACCTCCTGTTAAACCTATTAAACAAGCATCCCAATCTAAAGTGTTAGAAAGTTTGTCTATAAAGGCATTCCAGGCTAAAGGGGTGAAATCAACTTGAATACCAATTTTACTCAAATCCTGTTTAATTTGTGAACCCATAGATTCCCGAATTTTATTCCCAGCATTTGTTAATAGTGCAAATCTCACCTCATTACCTTGATTATCTACTAAAAGATTTTTTTCATTATATTTAAATCCGGCTTTTAGTAGCAATTCCTTGGCTTTTTCAGGATTATATTTATAAACTTTCAAGCCTTTTTCTGGTGATAAAAAATAAGGACTTTGCACCGAAATAGGAGAATCTTGAAGTGTACCCAAACCACGAAAAGTATTATTTAACATCGTTTTTCTATCAATAGCATAGGCTACAGCTTGACGAAATTGGATATTATTAAACCATTGAGATTTAATAGGATCAACTAAAGGCTGATCATCTCTTTTTCCCTTATTTAAATTAAAAGAAATAAAGGAAGTCGCAGAACTCGGACCACCATTATATATTTTAAAGTTTCCTTGTTTTTCCTGGACTTTTAACAGAGAAAAATAATCAGGTGAAACACCAATAGCATCTAAATCTCCAGAGCGAAATTGTAGTAAAGCTGTATCAGTTGATTCGACAATTTGCCAAATTATTCTTTCAATATAAGGTTGAGACTTACCTTGAGCATCTTTACGCCAATAATAGGGGTTACGGCGAAAAATTATTCGTTGACTCGTATCATATCTTTCTAGTTTGTAAGGACCATTAACAATTAATTCTTCTGGTGGAGTATCCACACCCCATTTACTTAAAAATTCCAGTTTACCATCTTTATTTTTGGTTTTGACTGATTTTTCTAAAATGTGGGCGGGTAAAATAGGTGATCCTGTACTTAGCAAAAATGGTCTAAATGGTTCGGGAACACTAAATTCCACTCTTCTATTATCTATTTTTTTAACTGTTGGTAATTTGCGATCTTTCCCCACTCTTAAAACGTCTCTAGTGTCTGTGGGTATGTCTTGATTTAGATAAATATCGTTATAGGTAAAGACGACATCATCAACTGTTAACGGTTCTCCGTCTGACCATTTTAAACCTTCGCGCATAGTAAAGGTAATTTTCGTTTTATCTTCTGATATTTCCCAAGATTCGGCTAATGTGCCTTCTATTTTACCATTAATAGGATTTTGCGTTAATAATCCTTCATAGGTATAACCAAAAATATTGGGTGACTCGGAACTAAGGGCAGCATTAAATGTTTTTGGGTCGCTGAGAATACTGGTTACTAATTGCGGTACTTGAGCGGTACTAGTTTTTAATTTGGTTGGACTACAAGCGGTAATTCCTATTGCTGTAAAAGCAATGATTGTTATTAGTAATAAAAAGCGTTTTGTGGAATTGAGTATTTTTTCTGTTAATGTCATAGTTGCTTACCAGATATTAATTTTAGGATAATTGAGACTCTAACCAACCTAGAAAATTTTTAGTATTACTAAAATATTTTATTTTTGCACTATTTAAAATTTCCTGTACTTCCTTTTTACCGAAATCTTTTGTATTGCCACTAATAAATACTTTTTGGTTATTAGGATGCTGATTTGCATGAGATACAATACACTGTAATATTAAGTTATCCATAAGATCATTCTTGATTAGTAATGTTTCTGTTTGTATGAAGATTTTATCAGAAATATCCTTGATTATGTTATTATCAAAGTTAATAATTTCCGAATTTTCTGTCAACAATTCAATAACTTCAGATAACCTATCTTGCACATCATTTAATAATAGTAGATTTTCAATAGATGCTCTTTCTAAACTCACCTTAAATAAATCTGCATGAACAGAAATTTTATCACGCATTGCTTCATTAATTTGTTTCTCCATTTCTGCTTGAAATTTCAACTGATTTTGCTTATCTATTCTATATGCGTTAATGGCTTCTACATAACAAATAGCTGGTATAGTAAGACGAATTAAGGGAGAAAGATTCCGCAGTAATTTTTCTGCGTCTAGGTCTCTTCCTTTTGCAACTGCCATTAAAAAATTAGTTTCAATGTAAAGTATCAGCACCTAAATCTTCCTGAATATAAGTATGTCCACCTTCTAACAATGGTAATAAACCAATTTTTGCTAATTCATTATACGCTGGTGGTGTATCTGAATTCCAATGATATGATAAATCTCTGAGCCAAGATTTAACGAGTGTTTCTAAATAAAAATCAAAGATTCTTTTATGCGGGGATTCTGCATCATAGTTGCTTAGTATATCATTAGTTCTCAAGGAAATTAGTTTTTCTATTTCTTGATCATTATTCAGTGCAAAAATATTAATTTCCTCTAAATCTACTAACATCCCAAAAGGAATATCTGGTTTGATATTCTGCAAGTATGTTTTTAATTGATGAACAGCACTTTCCCTCTTTAATTCTGTCTCTAGTTTTTGAGCTTTTACCTCTACTAATAAGACAATCTCTTCGTTTTTATTTGTAAACAAAATATCAGGACGATATTCTCGAATGCGAGTGTTGCCAAAATTGATAACTTCCATATCATTAATTTTCCTAATTAGGTAACTATGCCGTGACAATTCATTAATTCTCAGCCACTAATAAAACCACTGCATAAGCACAAATCCCTTCTTCCCGTCCCGTCGGTCCCAATTTTTCATTTGTGGTAGCTTTGACACCAACTTGATTTGGTTCTAGTTCTAAAACTGCTGCTAATTTATCCCGCATTTGAGAAATATGAGGTTTTAATTTTGGGCGTTCAGCAACTACAACAGAATCAATATTGCCAATTTTCCAACCTTGATCAATAATTAGCTGATTGACCTGTTTTAATAGTACAAGACTATCAGCCCCTTTCCATTGGGGATCTGTGGGGGGAAAATAATGACCAATATCCCCTAAAGATAATGCTCCTAACATAGCGTCCATAATTGCATGGGTGAGAACGTCAGCGTCACTATGTCCTAACAAACCGAGTTCATGGGGAATGTGAACACCGCCTAAAATTAAATGGCGATCGCTCACCAATCTGTGTATATCATAGCCATTACCAATTCTGATGTTCATAGTTAGTTGTCCGTTGTCCGTTGTCCGTAGTTAGTTGTCCATTGTCAGTTGTTGGTAGTCTAGTAGGAAAAATTGTCTCCCCTGTCACCTGTTCCCTGCTCCCTCTCTTCTTGCCATTTTTTCAGTAAATCGGGACGACGTAAAGCAGTACGTTCAATTTGTTGTTGAAAACGCCAACGGGCTATTTTACCATGATTACCACTTAGTAACACATCTGGAACTTTCCAACCGCGAAAATTAGCAGGACGAGTATACTGAGGAAAATCTAACAAACTTTCTTCAAAACTTTCAGTTTTAAGAGATTCCTCCTTGCCTACAGTTCCCGGAAGTAAACGCATCACACCATTAATCAAAGCCATAGAAGGAACTTCGCCCCCAGTCAGGATAAAATCCCCTAAAGACACCTCACGAGTCACTAAATTTAGTACCCTTTCATCTACCCCTTCGTAATGACCACAGATGATAACTAATTGGTCGTAATTCGTGGCTAATTCGCGCAGCAAGGGCTGGTTAATCGTTTGTCCTTGGGGACTCATGAAAATCACATCTCGACGGGGTAGAATTGGCAAAGACTCCACAGCGGCAAAAATAGGTTCTGGCTTCATGAGCATTCCCCCCCCACCGCCATAGGGTTCATCATCTACCTTGTGGTGCTTATCCGTGGTAAAATCTCTGGGGTTAGTCAGATAGACTTGAGCAATTTGTTTAGCTAAGGCTTTACCCAATAAACCAGAATGGAGAACGGAGGTAAAACAATCAGGGAAAAGTGTAACTATATCAAAACGCACAGTAATTTTTGCTCGATAGAACTAATCTTGGTGGTAGATGCTGGCAACCAACACAATAAGTAATAGCGTAACCTGGACTAAGCCATAGATTAAGGACTAAAATCAAGAAAAAATCTACCAATAGTATCTAAAACTACCATAACTTTTAGTTCTTTGGTGAAATCAAAAGTTTTTGTAATTACTGGATTTGTGTTTAAATTGTGTTTAAATATTGTCACCACTAAATTTAAGTTAATAATCCCACTAAGGTTAACAACTTCCGGGAAGCACCCAGCCAGTTATGGCTACGCTATCAGAAGTAAGGGTGTTAAACCTACTTTCATGCTAAATCTAGTCAGGATTTGTAGTTGTGTGAGGACTATGAAAGCCCCATAGAGGTGGTAGATAGGTAAAAAACAATGGCACTGGCTATGAGAAAGACGGACTGATTGTCACAAGTTGAAGCCTCATGTATGTCAAGCCGTGTTCTCTCATACCAAGCAAAAGGCGAAAATTAACAAGTACCAAACCTTGTTCAATTGACCTGAAGTTGTTAACTCCCTCAAGCAGAAACACAATGCCGCAGTTAGAAGTTAAATCGCTGGAAATGAGGACACCCCAAGCAACTAAAACCGCCGTTATGGTTATCGGAGGCGCGGAAGATAAGGTTCACGGACGAGAAATTCTGAGGACTTTTTTTATTCGTGCTGGTGGTAACAAGGCGTATATTACAATAATTCCATCAGCCTCCCGGGAGCCTGCCATTATTGGTGGTAGGTATATCCGCATTTTTGAAGAAATGGGTGCCCAAAAGGTGGAAATTTTAGACATTCGTGAACGGGAACAATGCGAAAATCCTGAGATTAGGGCATCTCTCGAAGCCTGTAGTGGTGTCTTCTTGACAGGAGGAGACCAGCTACGTCTGTGTGGGGTTCTTTCTGACACGCCAGTGATGGAAATTATTCGCCAACGGGTGAGAGCCGGACAACTGACTCTAGCAGGTACAAGCGCTGGAGCAGCCGTAATGGGTCATCACATGATCGCTGGCGGTGGGAGTGGTGAAACACCCAATCGTTCCCTGGTGGACATGGCAACCGGCTTAGGATTTATTCCTGAAGTGGTAGTTGACCAACATTTCCATAACCGGAATCGTATGGGCAGACTTGTAAGTGCGATCGCTGCTCACCCTGATAGATTAGGCATTGGTATTGATGAAGATACTTGTGCTGTGTTTGAACGGGACGGTTGGTTGCAAGTGATGGGTAAAGGTAGTGTTACTATTGTTGACCCGACAGAACTAACCCATACCAATGAACCTAATGTCAGTGCAAATGAACCATTAACTGTACATAATTTACGACTACATATCCTCAGTTACGGAGATCGCTTCCATCTTTACCAACGTACTGTTTTACCTGCTGTGCATCGCATCTCTAGCTAACGGGATAGAGTATCTAAGGTGAC
This sequence comes from Anabaena sp. 54, assembly GCA_900299285.1. Classification (GTDB taxonomy): domain Bacteria; phylum Cyanobacteriota; class Cyanobacteriia; order Cyanobacteriales; family Nostocaceae; genus Dolichospermum. The sequence continues at coordinate 5,364 of OMJF01000228.1, forward strand.
ACTGACTTGACCGCAACTTGATTTGTTCCTGTCCCAAGATTTAGATATGATCTCACCATAAAAAACTGTTCATTGTGAACAGTTTAGCGGTCAATTACAGTCAGAAACTAGAATTTTGGTTCCGAATCTCCATCTACCTATTCCCATGAGAATCCTCAAGATCCAGACCTTACGCGGCCCAAACTACTGGAGCATTAGACGGCACAAGCTGATACTTATGCGCCTCGACTTAGAAAATATTGCCGAAACTCCCTCCAATGAAATACCTGGCTTTTATGAAGGATTAGTAGAGGCACTACCAAGTTTAGAGGGTCACTATTGTTCCCCTGGCTGTCGTGGTGGTTTTCTAATGCGGGTGCGAGAAGGCACTATGATGGGTCATATAGTGGAACACGTAGCCTTGGAACTCCAGGAATTGGCAGGAATGCACGTAGGTTTCGGTCGCACCCGTGAAACTGCCACCCCTGGGATTTACCAGGTAGTAGTTGAGTACCTAAATGAAGAAGCGGGTCGTTATGCGGTACGTGCAGCCGTCAGGCTATGTCAAAGCATTATTGACCGAGGTCGTTATCCCAAAGCCGAATTAGAGCAAGATATCCAAGACTTAAAAGACTTTTGGCGCGATGCAACTCTTGGACCTTCAACAGAAGCCATTATTAAAGAAGCTGAGAAAAAAGGCATTCCTTGGATGCCTTTACCAGCAAGGTTTCTCATTCAGTTGGGTTATGGTATCCATCAAAAACGGATTCAGGCCACAATGACCAATAACACAGGCATTCTCGGTGTAGAATTAGCTTGTGATAAAGAGGCTACTAAACGTATTCTCTATGCTAATGGTATACCAGTTCCTAGAGGTACAGTCATCAACTTCTTTGACGATTTGGAAGAAGCTATTGAATATGTTGGCGGTTATCCAATCGTTATTAAGCCTTTAGATGGCAATCATGGCCGTGGTATCACCATTGATATCAGAAACTGGAAAGACGCAGAAGCAGCCTACGAAATGGCTAGACAAGTTTCTAACTCAATCATTGTCGAGCGATATTATCTTGGCCGCGACCATAGGGTATTAGTAGTAAATGGCAAAGTAGTCGCTGTAGCAGAAAGAATACCAGCCCATGTCGTGGGTAATGGCAAGTCTACTATTCTAGAACTCATTGAAGAAACTAACCAAGATCCTAAGCGCGGTGAAGGTCATGATAATGTCCTTACTAAGATTGAACTAGACCGCAGCAGCTACCAGCTATTAGAAAGGCAAGGTTATACTATCAATAGTGTGCCCCCATCAGGAGCAATTTGTTATCTACGGGCAACAGCTAATCTAAGTACAGGTGGTAGTGCTGTAGACCGTACGGACGAAATTCACCCAGAAAATGTTTGGTTAGCACAACGGGTAGTCCGAATTATCGGTTTAGATGTTGCTGGTATAGATATTGTCACTTCTGATATTAGCCGTCCTTTGAGAGAATTAGATGGTGTCATTGTCGAAGTTAACGCCGCCCCTGGTTTCCGAATGCACGTCGCTCCCAGCGTGGGTATACCCCGTAATGTCGCTGGTGCTGTGATCAATATGCTATTCCCCAATGATCAAGCCAGCCGCGTTCCCATTCTCTCAGTCACTGGGACAAATGGCAAAACCACTACTACCCGCCTATTGGCACACATTTATAAGCAAACAGGTAAGGTAGTTGGTTATACCACAACAGACGGTACTTATATCGGTGATTTCTTGGTAGAATCAGGGGATAATACCGGTCCTCAAAGCGCCCATGTCATCCTCCAAGACCCCACCGTAGAAGTGGCCGTATTAGAATCTGCTCGTGGTGGTCTTCTCCGCTCTGGGCTGGGTTTTGATAATGCTAATGTGGGTGTAGTATTAAATGTATCTGCCGATCATCTAGGTATCGGTGATATAGATACTATAGAGCAATTAGCTCATCTTAAAAGCGTAGTCGCTGAAGCTGTATTCCCTGATGGTTATACCGTACTCAATGCTGATGATCCACGGGTGGCGGCTATGGCAGAAAAAACTAAGGCCAATGTAGCTTATTTTACCATGAATCCCGATTCGGAACTGGTGCGAAAGCATATCCAAAAGGGAGGGGTGGCCGCAGTCTATGAACATGATTATCTGTCAATTGTTAAAGGTGATTGGACACACCGCATTGAAAGAGCGGAAAATATCCCCTTGACAATGGGCGCAAGAGCGCCATTTATGATTGCTAATGCTTTAGCTGCAAGTTTGGCGGCTTTTGTCCAAGATGTCACAATTGAGCAAATTCGTGCTGGTTTAAGAAGTTTCCGCGCTTCTGTCAGTCAAACCCCAGGACGTATGAATTTGTTTAATTTGGGTAAATACCACGCTTTGGTTGATTATGCTCATAATGCGGCTAGTTATGAGGCTTTGGGTTCCTTTGTTCGCAACTGGACAACAGGTCAGCGTATTGGTGTGGTTGGGGGTCCTGGCGATCGCCGTGACGAAGATTTTGTTATGCTGGGTAAGTTATCAGCGGATATCTTTGACTACATTATTGTTAAGGAAGATGATGATACCAGAGGAAGGCCACGGGGTTCAGCCTCGGATTTGATTACTAAGGGTATTAATGAGGTTAAGCCTAATAGTCGCTTTGAATCAATTCTAGATGAAACTCAAGCCATTAATAAAGCCTTAGATATGGCTGCTGATGGCAGTTTGGTGGTGATTTTACCAGAAAGCGTTAACCGGGCGATCAAATTAATTAAGTTGCGTGGTGTGATAGATGATGAAATACTACTACAAAACTCAATTACCAATGATTCCCAGACAAAACTTTCTGGGGGTGTAGCACCTTCTTCTGTGGTCAATACGCCGATTTAGGGAACTGTCTCTTGTTTGTAAATTACCCTCAGACTAATTTATAATTTCAGTCTGGGGGTTAATTTTGCAAAATGAAACAATAAAGTTTTGATGATAATTATAAATAGATTTTTATTAGTAAATATAAGTAAACTAATAATAGAATTAATTATATACTTGGCTCAATACTTGTCAGTTAAGCTCAAAAAATAGAATTACGTAGGTTGGGTTGAGGAACGAAACCCAACATTTAGTTGAGGAACGAAACCCCACATTTAGTTGAGGAACGAAACCCCACATTTAGTTGAGGAACGAAACCC
>OMJF01000229.1 GCA_900299285.1 Anabaena sp. 54
GCGATCGCCCGTTTCTAACCACTGATCATACCAATAAATACATTTAGCCCCATTAGCTTCCTGTTCACGCCATTCAAAACCTAGCCAACGAGCGATAGTTTTTAGCGCGTAACTATCTATTGGTAAAGCCACACTTTGAACTAATTGTTCATATATGTCAATAAACCGATTGAGTATGGGACGGAGTTCGCTATAGGGTGTATGGTAAAGTTTCCCAAGGCGTTGAACTGTATCCACTTCATAAGCACAAAAATGATAAATTGGTGCTTGCGGATATTGACTGACTAAAGCTAAAAATTGCTGCCAAATTAATTGTTCTTGATCTGGTGTTTCGGCTAAAAAGGAGTAAAATTGTTCAGTGTTGGCAATTCTATCCACAACTAAAACACCTAAAAGATAATTTAAATTTAAGTCTGGCTGGGCTTCAATATCAAAATAAAGTTCAATAGGGGCTACAAAAGTCAGATATTCTGAAGAACAACGACCAGCAAGGGTTAAGGGTTGTTTGGTTAACACAGATTGGGCTTGAATAACTAGTTTAGCAGCTATATTACTATCAAACCCTGTTAAGTTTTCTAAGGTGCTGGGTTGGGTACAAGCAAGTGCTTCTAAACTGGTAATATTCAGATTTTGCAGTTGTGTGTAGCGAATAGGTGTTACACCTGGTAATAAAGAAAGGTGTTGTTGAGCTTGAGCAATTTCATGACAGTGATTATACCAGTGACAAAGGTTACATTTTTGTCGGGAAATAAAAATTTCTGGGGGATTTACCGAATCAATTACTTGAGTATATTCATCGAGAATATCCAGCATTTGCGGTATCCATTTATCTAAATCTACTAAGTGTGTTTTGTCTTTATTTCGCAATATCAGCCCTGCTTTTTCCAAAATTATACCCTGAACCGTGGCTAAAACTTGGGCATGAAAAGCAATCACTACTTGATATTCCTGTTTAGGACGTTTACCCAATTCAATATTCACCGGCACATAGTTCCAGTTTCCAAACCGGGACTTTCCCGGCTGTTTGACAAGTAAGTCCGGGCGACTAAGTAAGCTATATTTTTCATTATAAGTAGTTAATAGTACACCATGATGAATATAACTTACACCCCGCTGCATTAATTCTATCGTCGCCTCTGCTCCTGCTTGCCAATTTCCTGAAGGATAATCAGGTTCATAGTAACTTAATTTTGTGACTATTCGCTGATGATTCAGGTTTTTGTCTTGTTGTAACTTTAATACCAACTCATTGCGAATATCTCGCTGATGATAATCACCGTGAGTGTCTAAAAAAGAACGTCGCTGACAGCGTTGAAATTGTAGTAAAAGTTGAGCATTAATTAACATCCTTTTAAATTAACAATAATTTCGATGATATGGAAGTAGCTGTAACCGCAAAATTAATTATATTTTTGATGATATTTTTCATGATACAAGGTAATAGGTAAACTGGAGAATTGATCAATATGTAAAAATATGTAAATTTATGATCTACCTTCTGCTCAACCATGATATCATGACATTCGTGCGCGGGTGTAATTCAGTGGTAGAATGTCATCTTCCCATGGTGAACGTCGTGGGTTCGAGTCCCATCGCCCGCTTTTAATAATTAAAGAGGATTTCATCAGATACAAATATAAAGCCGTTGGTGAATAAAAGGATGAATTTACCTCACGCAAAGGCGCACAAGGCGCGAAGGGTAAGAATTTGAGCCGGGTAATTTGTGATTTTCGCAACTAATATTGTTATTGTTACTATTTTTCTATATTTTCGATTATAAGATGTAATACCAAGCTTAAAAGCTTACTGAATAGGCTTTGCATGATTTATTAGTATTTATTTACTACTGAAAAGGCAGAATTTAGTATTACCAATTAGTGGCATCAAGTGGGTAGAATATGACAACAGTGTTATAAAGTAGGTATAGCCAGCACGTGAAGATATTTGTATATCACACCCCCGAATTGACCCCCATTGATATAGTACCAGAATGCGCGATCGCTGTTGATGTTCTGCGGGCAACTAGTACAATGGCCACAGTTTTAGCCGCTGGAGGTGAAGCTGTACAGGTTTTTAGCGACTTAAATCAACTCATGACAGTGAGTGAAGCATGGCCTCCAGAAAAACGATTAAGAGCCGGAGAACGGGGTGGTGCTAAAGTGGCTGGTTTTGAGTTAGGTAACTCACCCTTGGATTGTACAGCAGATTTAGTGGCAGGACGACGGTTATTTATTAGTACCACCAATGGTACAAGGGCTTTACAAAGAATAGAAAAAGCTCCTATTGTTCTGGCAGCAGCTTTGATTAATCGGGCATCTGTGGTGAAGTTTCTCTTAGAAAAGCAACCGGAAACAGTGTGGATTGTTGGTTCTGGTTGGGAGGGTAGTTACTCTTTAGAGGATACAGTATGCGCTGGTGCGATCGCTCATAGTATTTGGCAAAAAACTAATTCTTCTCTGGAGGAAATCAGTGGTAATGATGAATTGATTAGTGCAATCTCTCTTTATTCCCAATGGGAAAATAACTTATTAGGACTACTAAATCAAGCTAGTCATGGTCAACGATTATTGCGTTTGCAATGTTTAGAAGACATGAAATATTGTTCTCAAACCGATATTTTAGATGTTGTGCCAATTCAGCAAGAACCAGGTGTTTTAAAAAGTTGGAATCAGTAATCTAAAAATTCTTTTTTCTCAACAATTAATTGCTCTGAATTGGGATTGACAAGATTTAAGAATGTCCCGGATTTGATTTAATGATCTGTATTCTTTCATCCTGATCATCCTGAAATCCTGGATATCCTGATTCAGACATTTTTATCTATGATATTACTGAATAGTTGACAGCGGTACACCTAACCAACCGACAAAGTTCTCCATTTCACTAGAAGAGGGATTTTCCACAGATTTAAGTTGATATTTACCAGGAATTGCTGCTGCTAGGGTGATAGAATAAGTCCGCAATTCATCTTGATGGAAAACAGTAACCTGGATCAAATCATTTGCTTGATAATCCTTTAATCGTTCATTTAACTGATTTCCTACCTTAATTCCATCAATAGCTAATAATTCATCTCCGGCATCAATTCCTGCTTTTTGTGCCGGTGAATCTGCTTCTACAAATTTAATTATTTCTCGACCATTTTCGCTATTTATCCTCACACCTAAATAAGGTTCTTCGTTCTTTTCTTCTACTAATTGTAAACCAAAATGTTGCAAATGGCGATTAAATGGTAAATCTTCGAGTCCATGGAGATAATGTTTAAAGAAATCTCCTAAATCCATACCCGCTACAGATTCAATTACCTCCTCTAATTGTTCAGGAGTATAACCAATTTCTGCCTTGCCAAATTGTTGCCACATTTGCCGCATGACATCATCTAAAGAACGTTTATTTTCATGATGAACGCGAATTAATAAATCTAACAAAAGTGATACCATTTCCCCTTTTAAATAATAGGAAATTTGGGAATTACCACTATTAGCATCTGGACGATAAAGTTTAATCCAAGCGTCAAAACTTGACTCGGATAAAGGTTGTACTTTGCGTCCGGGAGTCATCAAATATCTGGTAATTTCCTTACTCAAATAATTCAAATATGTCTGGGTATTATAAATACCTGCCCTGAAAGGAATGATTAAATCATAATAACTGGTTGTTCCCTCACAAAACCATAAAGATGGTGTATAGTTTTCCTGATCATAATCGAAGGTTTCTAAACCTTGGGGACGAATTCTTTTCACATTCCATAAATGAAAAAATTCATGGGCAACTAATTGTAAAAATGGCTCATATTTATCTGGACTCTGAAATCCAAATCTTTGATAAATTAAAGAACAGGAATTTTTATGTTCTAAACCACCAAAAGCTTGCTGAAATAAATGCAGTAAAAACACATATCTATCATAAGGTAAACCATCAAACATTTGTGCTTCTATTTCTATGATTTTTTGGAAATCATTAATCATTTTTTGTGGTTGAAAATTACCTTTTCCCCAAATTGCTAACTCATGGGGTTTATCCAAAACCTCAAACTTATATAATTGATGACAACCAATCTCAAAAGGACTATCAACTAAAGTATCAAAATCTGCGGCTAAAAAAGTATTTTTTGTCTCAGAAACAGTTGGTAAAGCAGTGGTTATTTGCCATTGGGGTTGAGGGGGAATCACAGTTATTTTTAAGGGTAAATTCTCCCAATTAGGGATTCTAAAAAACAGTGCAGCACCATTAAAATAACCGTGAGTGGCATCTAAATGATTTGTTCTTACTGATAGTTCATTGGCGAAAATACGATAAGATATAGTTACCTGGGAAATATCACCTTTTTCTACTTGCCAATGATTTTTACTAACTTTTCGCCAGGGTAAATGTTCAGTATTACCAAAAGCAGTAAAATCTTGTAAATTTCTGGCATATTCCCGCACTAAATATGATCCAGGTGTCCACACTGGCATTTTTAAATCAAGAATTTCTGAAGGATAATTAACAATGTCTAATGTCACTGCAAACAGATGGCTTTCTGGTTGAGACATTGCCACTATATAATGAATTTGGGGAGATATTTCTGAAACTTGATTATTTAAACTTAGTTCGGTTGGTTTGGTCATCTTGTTTAAGGAATAAAATTGTCAATATACACCAAAAGATTTTCAATTCTGTTTCCTATTCTCTATTTGTTGGTGGGGGTAATTCATGAATTACCCCGACTGTTTTGTATTAGTCCTGTAATTCAGGATCACACATCTGAATCAGAGAAAATGAGAAAATGAATGTTATTTCCCTTGACTAGGTTTGAGAGAAAATAACATCTCCATTTCAGTCTTTGATTTACTAGGGCTATTCACAGTCACGCCAAGGCCACGCATAGAAGTTAAGATCGCAGTAGTATCTGGAGTTAGGGGTTGACTTTGGGCAGATAAACGCTTAATTATAGCGGTAGTTTTTTCCATATCTAAATAGAAATAACCACCATTGGGTTTTTGCAAAGAATTTGTAACGGTTTTAAAGGTATCAGTTTCATCAAGTGCTGTACCTTGACGATTTGCTAGAGTTTCTGCAATTGGCCCGCCAAGAGCTATAAATACGGTATCATTATCGAGCCAACCATGGGAGACAAGAGATCCTTGGAGGGGAATTTGCCATTCTGTGATGTTTTTACCCCCGATGTTTTTGTTAGCAACATTGAGAGATTGCTGTTTAGCGAGATTATCCAGTTTAGCGAGAGTGGCTTCAGCAGTTTTGCGATCGCTCGTATCTAAGACTATAGCACCGCCAAAACCGACATTAGCTAATAAACCTTGATTAGATCTTACAGCACCTAGGCCAAATTCTCCATTCATCCACCCAAAAATATCTTTATCTAAATCAATTTGTGCAATTTTTAGTTGTGTCCGAGCTTGCTGAATTACCTGATTTAATTCAGGATAATCTTGAGATTGTTGCACAAAAGTTTGCCAACTTTTACTAATACCTTGTCCACTGGCTAAAGCGAAGGTTTCACTAGGAAATTGTCCCACAATTTTTGCTGGAGTAGTTTGATATTCAAATTTATTCAGTTGGGGATCTAAATTCACGGTCGTTTTTAATCTTAGTCCTACATCATCTACTCCTACACCTGCTACCAATGATTTTACTTGCTTAATTTGTGTTAGAGCCTGGGGCGGTAATTGTTGAGACTGGGAATTTAATTTTTGCACCATGTTAGCATAATCGGGGACATAAATTTGAGCCAGACTATTTTTAATATCTACACCTTTACTGAGAATATCGTATGCACCTTCTTTGTTGGCGAAGGAAGGTTCACCTTTATAGGTATCAATGGCTTTTTCTACAGTTTGTCTATTTGATGTTAACAGTAAGTGGTCATTATTCAAAATGGTTGTGTATTGTGGTTGACCTTGACCTTTGGTTTCGATAATTTTTTCACCTTTATAGTCTGATTCTTTAGCTGTGATCTTTTGTGCTACTTTCAACTTATTAGCAAATTCCAGGGCAGCTATTTTGTCCTTAATACCTACTACTAATAAAATATTTGGTGCAGAGGGTGAGCCTAAGTAATTTGTTGTTTTTTGGGGAGGTGGTGTCTTTTTCTCATCTGGTGGTAGTACCGCAATCATTACACCACCAACCCAAGGTTTAATATCTTCGTAGGAAATATTATTATCATTCCATATTTGTTGGTTAAAATCCTGTAACCCTTTTGTTACTAATTTCTGTGCTTCAGGTGTACCAAACTGTTGCAACTTATGCCACGATTCAGGATTAGTGTTAATATAAGTTGCCATTAATGCGGTTTGGGGTACTAGTTTAGCATTGCCTAAAGGGCTAGAGCTATCTGTACTACCCTTTAGATATATATAAGCTGCTATGCCTCCTGCTAAGATTAGCGTAGTACCAATTACAGGAATTAAAAACGATGATTTCTTTTCAGACATTAGCAACCTATCCTTTTCTGGGAACTTTTTTACGGGCTTCATGAAATACTATATTGATGTGTGTGGGAATTTTGGCATTGCTGAATTGAGGTATGAAAATCAAATATTCTAAATATTCTAGTTCTTAAACTCTTACTCTGGAGCGTCCTTGAGCGCCTCTGCGTGAGAAAAAATCATACCTTCATTCACCAACGCCGGAATTTTTTTAATTCAGGCATCATGGTAACTAAGTATATTTTGGGATTTTTCTCAGTTTACTTAACGTCAGCATATCTGGTATTTTGAGTATAAAAGAGTTAAATCAACCCTGATTATAAACACAGTTTACAATTAAGTGGTAAAAAAATTTTAACTCATGGGTTTTCGATCTTTGACCATTTTGATTACTAATGGCGGCTAATTTAACGATATATACTGATATCATCTAGGGTTTATGCTCACCAATAACTTGAAATTAGCTTTAAATAATACTCCTCTATGGTTAGAATTGAATCCGCAAATGATATCTTGTTACTTTAGAAGCAACTCGCACTCCTCTAGACGGTTCAGGACTATAAGGCTAGTAATAATCAATGTCGCAGTTTCATTTTGATATCGAAAAAACCGGACATAAACGGTTTGAGTTACCAGGAGCAAAACCACACTATAACCCTGACCGACCCGGACAGGTAGAACATATTTTTTTGGATCTGAGTTTGGATATCCCCAACCAAAGATGCTACGGAACTTGTAGTATTCGCTTATTACCGGTTCGTAATGGTATTGATAGGTTAACTTTAGATGCTGTCAATCTCCAAATTAAATCGGTACAAGTGGATGAAGTTGAGCAAAATTTTGAATATGATGGAGCAAATCTCTGTATTTACCTATCACAACCTACAAAAATTGGTCTTCGTCTGTTAATTGCGATTAACTACTGCGCTGAAAAACCCCAGCGGGGAATTTACTTTATTCAACCAGACAAACACTACCCCGACAAACCCACCCAAGTCTGGACTCAAGGAGAAGACGAAGATTCTCGCTACTGGTTTCCTTGTTTCGACTACCCCGGACAATTATCAACTTCGGAAATTCGCGTTTGTGTTCCTAAACCCTTAATTGTTATCTCTAACGGGGAACTAATTGACACGGTAGAAGAAGGAAAACATCACAGCTACCATTGGTCACAACAACAAGTTCATCCTACCTACTTAATGACTTTGGCTGTTGGTGACTTTGCGGAAATTCGGGATGAATGGCATAATAAACCCGTTACCTATTACGTCGAAAAGAGACGAATTGCAGACGCTCGACGTAGCATGGGTAAAACTCCCCAAATGATTGAGTTTTTAAGCGAAAAGTATGGTTATCCTTACCCTTTCCCCAAATATGCTCAAGTTTGTGTAGATGACTTTATTTTTGGAGGAATGGAAAATACTTCCACTACTCTATTAACTGACAGATGTTTACTAGACGAACGAGCTATATTAGACAATCGTAATACTGAAAGTTTAGTCGTTCACGAACTCGCACACCAATGGTTTGGAGATTTGGTAGTCATTAAACATTGGTCCCACGCTTGGATTAAGGAAGGTATGGCTTCTTATTCTGAGGTAATGTGGACAGAACAGGAATATGGTCCCCAAGAAGCTGCATATTACCGCTTATCGGAAGCGCGAAGTTATTTTAATGAGGATAGCAGTCGCTACCGTAGACCTATGGTAACTCATGTTTACCGAGAAGCGATCGAACTTTATGACCGCCATATTTATGAAAAAGGATCTTGTGTTTATCACATGATTCGGGCAGAATTGGGAGATGAGTTATTTTGGCCAGCTATCCAAACTTTTGTCCAGGACAATGCTCACCGTACTGTGGAAACTATAGATCTATTAAGAGCTATTGAAAAAGCCACTGGACGGAATTTGGCTTTCCTTTTTGATCAATATGTCTTTCGTGGTGGTCATCCTGATTTTAAGGTAGCTTATTCTTGGGATAATGATGCCAATTTGGCTCAGGTGACAGTCACTCAAACTCAAGCTAAAGCTGAAAGTAAGGATTTATTTAATCTCAAAATTCCTATTGGTTTTGGATATCAGGAAAATCCACAGTTAACAACTTTTACAGTGCGGGTACATGACAAAGAACAGAGTTTTTACTTTCCTTTAACACAAAAACCTGATTTTATTAGTTTTGATGTTGGGAATAATTACTTAAAAACCGTAACTTTAGAATACCCAATTCCTGAATTGAAAGCCCAGTTAGAATTTGATCCTCACCCCATTTCTCGCATTTATGCGGCGGAAGCTTTAGCGAAAAAAGGCGGATTAGAAGCCACTCAAGCCCTCTCCTCTGCTTTGAAAAATGATTCTTTTTGGGGTGTTCGTGTTGAAGCTGCTAAACAATTAGCAGAAATTCAATTAGATCAAGCCTTTGATGGTTTGGTAGTTGGGTTAAATGATTCTAGTCCTTTTGTGCGTCGAGCCGTGATTGGTGCTTTATCACAAATAAAAACTCATAGTAGCTATAAGGCTGTAAAGGGTTTTGTCCAAAATGGGGATGAAAGCTATTATGTAGAAGCTGCCGCTTGTAAAACTGTTGGGGCTATAGCAGCAGCGCATTTAGAAGATAAACCCCATGAAGATAAAGTAATTAAACTGCTAAGATCTGTATTAGAGGAAAAAGCGGGTTGGAATGAAGTAGTTCGTTGTGGTGCTATAGCTGGTTTAGCTGAATTTAAAGCCTCGGAAGCAGCTTTAAACTTGATCCTGGAATACACAAAAATAGGTATACCACAACCTTTACGGCTCTCCGCAATTCGCGCTTTAGGGAAAGTTTCCACAGGCCAAACTCCTGCTAATATAGAAAGGATTTTAGATAGATTATCGGAAATCGCCAGGGAAACATTCTTTTTAACTCAGGTAGCAGTTTTAACAGCCTTGGGACAAATGGAAACCCCAAAAGCCATTGGTATTTTGCAATCTTTAGCGAATCAAACCGCAGATGGGCGCGTCCGTCGCTACGCTGAAGAAGAAATAGTCAAAGTGCAAAAGAATATAGGCACTGATAAAACCCTAAAGCAGTTACGGGAGGAACTAGATCAAATTAAACAGCAAAATCAGGAATTGAAAAGCCGTTTGGAAAATCTAGAAGCCAAATCAAAATAAATTACTCAAAATATAGAGTTCAGGTGACTTCCAGTCACTACTACATAAACAAAACCCACCTGGTTGGGTTTTAGATTTACCTAGTCCGCGTAGGCGGACTTTGTTTGTATAGCCGCGATTTCTAATCGCCAGCTTATTTCCGCAGACTACTACATAAACAAAACCCACCTGGTTGGGTTTTAGAATTACCTAGTCC
>OMJF01000230.1 GCA_900299285.1 Anabaena sp. 54
GTAAATCAAAGCCTCTCTCCTGCAAGGAGAGAGGTTTACCAGAGAGGCCGGTTTGTGGTTTATTTACGTGAAAATAGCTGTAAGAACTAGAATATTTGATTTTCATACCTCAATTCAGCAATGCCCTATTTTTATAGGACTTACGCAAGATGTAACTAAAACCCTGATTCTTTGGTAGGGGTAATTCATGAATTACCCCTACTTTCGTTCTGTTTTGCGTAAGTCCTATTTTATTTTAGAGATCACGCAGGGTAGACCCAAAGGAATAAAGTTGGAGATATTTATCTTCTAATTCTCACAAGTTCAATCTTTGCTTTTGAATTTAGATTTTTAATTCTCCAGTTGTGTTGTATTTTTGCAAAATTCCAATGACAACTGCTGGTATTTCTAAATGGGGGATAATTCCTGTATCTGGTATTTCCTCAAAACCTTGAATTACCGCAGAATTTAAACTAGCTAAACGTCGTCCTAATTCAATATTTGTAAATTGTGCTTTTTCACCCCACAAAATGACACTAGGAACTTGAAGTTGCTGAATATATAAACTCAAATCAAAATAAAGATTCCCCCTTAAAAAGGACAAAGCCGCCAATTTAGCGTTATATTGTTGTGCAGAAGTTAAATAGGCTGATACCATTTCTTGTGTCACCCTTTCTGGTTTAGCAAAAAGAAAACTTTGCAGAAAATTCCTGACTGCAATTTCATTTTCTGCACCCAAAGCATAAATTAGATTATCTACTAAAGGTGTATTAAGTAAAGAAAGTGGTAATCTTCGTCCCGCAGTTTGTCCAAAATCATTGAACCCCGCAGGACAAACTAAAAACAAAGCTTTGAATAAATGGGGATAATTAATAGCGAGACGAATAGCAAAAGCCGCAGTTAGAGAAGATGCTATTACAGTTACACTTTGGTGACAAGTTTGATTAATAAACTCAATAATTGTGGTTAAATAATCTTCAATTTGATAATCTCGCACAGGGTGAACAGATTTTCCCCACCCAATTAAATCTGGGGCTAAAATTCGATATTTTGCAGCATAAACTGGGTAAATTTTAGACCATTCATAAGCGGACGCACCACCACCAAAATTATGTAAAAATAACAATGGTGGTAAATTTTGATCTTTTGCATTTTCCCAGGGGGTACTAATTTGGGTATAGTAAACCATTGTCCCCAAAGATGTATGAATGAACTTACTACCAAAACCGGGAGGTTGAAATTGCAGCATAATTATGAAAGTGACTCTTTAGTAATTTGGATAAGTTGATTTATATTGTCACTACTAATATTATAAGCAGCACCAAACCCAATTACAAAACGTCCGTTTTTGGGTGTGAGTTGAAAAATCCGAAAATCTGGTAAACTGCGTAATGTGCAAATCAATTCTCCAAAACGAATCTCAAATTGATCAACAATTTGTTGCCATTTTTCAGTTTCTCTTTCTACCAAATTTGCGGTACAATTAAAATTTAAACGCCGACGAGCAAAAATTTGTTTAGTTTTAATTTCGTCTTCAATAAATAAAACACTCACAAAAGGATGATTATAAATATTTTGAGTGTGAGTGGCTAGTCCACTAACATAAATGTAGATATTTTTATTATTGTCTATGACAAAAGGAGCGTAACTAGCGTCAGGAATTCCCTCTTTACTAACTGTACTCATTATAATGCTAGTAAATTCTGTGGGGAATTTATCGTATTCGGCTTGGGCTTTTTTAAGTTGATCGATCATGATTGATATTTATTTATTTTAACGAACCGCACCCGGTACAGAGGACACGGAGGAAAAAATTTCCTTTGGGACTTTTATATTATATCAAAAAGTTGATATAATAAGAGTAAAATTATTTTTTTGACTTTTGACTTTTGACTTTTGACTTTCCGAAGGGTAGTATTTATGAATAACAACAATCGTTCACAATGGGATTTATGCAGGTTCATTAAAACTCTCACCTACTTTGAAGTATTTCCAGTTCTGAACTGGATACAAAAACTTTTCCAAGGTGGTTATAAAGATCATCAAAATCTATCAAAAGCAGGAATAAATATGGGTGTAATTCTGGTAGCTGGTGCGACAGGTGGTGTAGGTAAACGAGTTGTGAAAAAATTGGTAGCGCAGGGTTATCATGTCCGTTGCTTGGTTCGAGATATTGACAAAGCACGACCAATTCTCGGTGATGATATTGATTTGGTGGTTGGAGATATTACAAAACCAGAAACTTTGACAAATTTAGTTTTGGCTAATATTCAAGCTGTAATTTGTTGTACAGCAGTTCGTGTACAACCAGTGGAAGGAGATACACCAGATAGAGCAAAATATAATCAAGGTGTGAAATTTTATCTACCGGAAATTATTGGAGATACACCAGAAAATGTTGAATATCAAGGTGTGAAAAATTTAGTTGAAGCAGCGAAAAAATATCTGGTTGCTGTTGGTGAAAAACCCATATTTGATTTTACTAAACCATCAGATGAAATCAAAAATATCTGGGGTGCTTTGGATGATGTTGTTATGGGTGGTGTCAGTTCTAGTAGTTTCCAAATTAGAGAAAATAACGCAGTATTTACAGGTAATGTTTCTACTGCTAATTCTGGGGGTTTTGCTTCGGTAAGAACTAAGAATTTTTCACCTTTATGTGATTTATCAGGTTATCAAGGTGTGAAATTGCGGGTGAAAGGTGATGGTCAACGTTATAAAATATTTTTACGCACAGAGTCAACTTGGGACGGAATTGGTTATAGCTATTCTTTTGATACTGTTGCTAATAATTGGCTAGATATTCAGATACCTTTTACAGATTTTTTCGGTGTATTTCGTGCTAAAATTGTTAAAGATTGTCCAATAATAGACGTTAGTAAAATTTGTTCTTTACAACTAATGTTGAGTAAGTTTGAATATGATGGTGCTTTAAATCCTAAGTTTAATCCTGGGGTTTTCGCGCTGGAAGTTTCATCAATTCAAGCCTATGGTGGGGAAATTTTACCTCAATTTATATTAATTAGTTCCGCTGGGGTGACTCGTCCCGGAAGACCAGGAATTAATTTAGATGAAGAACCACCTGCGGTCAGATTAAATGACCAATTGGGAGGTATTTTAACCTGGAAATTACGAGGTGAAGAATGTTTGAAAGCTAGTGGAATACCTTATACAATTATTAGACCTTGTGCGTTAACGGAAACAGGAGGAGGAAAGGAATTAATATTTGCACAAGGTGATAATATCAAAGGGAAAGTTAGTCGTGATGATGTTGCGGAAATTTGTGTACAAGCAATTAAAGAACCCAAAGCGAAAAATCTAACTTTTGAAGTCAAGGAAAGCGAAATAGTTACTAATAGTCCCAATTGGAAAAGCCTATTTTCTTCTTTACAAGTTGATAAATAAGAATTTGAATAATTAACAAGTTTGTTGGGTTGCTTTTATCAACCCAACTTACGGTTTTCATTTAATTAGTTGATAGTATGATGTTCAGAAAATTGTTAATAACTACGGTATGTGTGATGATTGTATGCAGTGGTATGTTTTTAAAACCTGCTTTATCACAGCAAGTTGATTTCCGTGTTAATAATTTAGAAAATGAGGTTCGGAGTTTACAATTACGCTTACAACGTCTTGAATTAATGGTTAGTAAAAATAATCAATTATCTGCTGCTCATAATTCACAAATTCCTCCTAATTTGAAAAATTATTTATCACAACAGGAAAAAATGTTAAATAATTTAGCAACTTTAGTGGTTGAATTAAACCAGAAAGTGAATAAATTAACTATTCGAGTTAATCAACGGTCAAAACCTGATGTTAAATAGAGATAAATTTGTTGCTTATGAAGGTGGTTGTCATTGTGGTGCGGTCCGGTTTCAGCTAATAGTTAATAATCATCAAGTTGATGATTGTAATTGTTCAATATGTTCTAAAAAAGGATTTTTGCATTTAATTATCCCGCGAGAACAATTTACTTTATTACAAGGAGAAGATGTATTAGAAACTTACACATTTAACACAGGAGTAGCACAACATAAATTTTGCGGAATTTGTGGTATTCATTCTTTTTATATTCCCCGTAGTCACCCTGATTGTATTGATGTTAATGTGCGCTGTTTAGATGGCAATGTCATTGACAATTTTCAAATTGTGCCTTTTGATGGTATAAACTGGGAGGAAAATATTCATAAACTCAAGAGAGGTTAAATATCTGAAAATATCTTATTTTTGATGTTATTTTTTCAGAATTGATGATTTAGCATCTAAACTATGGTATTTTAATGATGTTCATTCAGTTTTCACAAATGTTGTAATTTATAAATAACAAAGATGATGGAAAATCAATCACAGCAACCCCAACCATTAAATTCTGCTTCACTACAAGATGTTTTATCTTTTTCAGGTGGAGAAAATCGCAATTTACCAAAACTACTTGCTACTGATAATTCTATGTCTCAATGGCAGGAAATTCTTAAACAAATTATGGAATTTTTAGAAAAACTGCCAGATTATTTAGGCGGAATTTTTAATAACAATAAACGGGGGTTAATTAATTTACTTTTAATCTTATCGGCTTTGGTGACAGTTAAGGTAGCAATTGCATTATTAGACGCGGTGAATGATATACCATTGCTACAACCAATTTTTGAGTTAATTGGGCTATTTTACTCGGTCTGGTTTGCTTTCCGTTATCTCATTAAATTTGAGACCAGACAAGAATTATCTCAGAAATTTAATGCTTTTAAACAACGATCTTTTGGATGAATATTTTATTTTTTTTTGATTTCTTGAGTTCCTAAGATGTAGGATAGGCTATAACTAACCTACATTTTATCTCTTGCCTCTTGTCTCTTTAGATAGAGAGTTTTAATAAAAATATTTTTGGTAATTATTCCCGCAGATAGTGTATTTATCCGCTAGAAAATTCTAATCTAGTTCTGGCAATACTCGAAAAGTAAACAGGACTAATTTTATGAATGAAAAGATTTCCGCAGATACCTATGATAGAGGCATAATTCCCGCCGAAACAGCCGCACGAATCAAAAGAGAAGGAAAAAATTATAAACACATACCGACAGAGGAGGATCTTGCCAGTGCGTCCACAGATCATCAAACTGATATTAACAGTATTCGCACAACGGATGGTTATACTATGGATCAAGAAGGTTTGTTGAATAATTATCCAGTTGAACCGGAAATGTATTATCAAGTTCCTGGTGACGCGCGGGAAATGGCCGAACAAGAAAAAGCTGAACGAATACGGGAATTACGAGAAGTTAATGAGGATAAAACAGGTCTATTAACGGAGAATTTTGATAAAAGAGGTAGAGGACTAGGAATGATTTAATTTACCATTTCTTTGATTTTTTCCCGAAAGGCTATGGCCGCATCTAAAGGATCTTCTGCTATTACATATTCCGCCAAAATTGATAAATCTAAGTTGGGTAATAATTCACTTTTTGCCACCAATTCATAATTTTCATCCCGCAAATGATAAACGGCTTGATTGTTTTGAAAAAACCAAACTTCTGCCACAGCTAATCTTTTGTAAACTTCTAATTTATCAATTCCCCCACTGGTGACTACAACTTCAATGGCAAGATCAGGAACTTCTTTTTCTATGCCTATACAGTAGGATTCATCTGGTTCTACTCCTCCTCTTTTCGCTTGTTTACGGAAGGTGGTAGAACCAAGGGGAAAATAGCGGATACGTTTTTCTTGAAAGTAAATTTCCAGCAAAGATCCAATAATTGTTTTGCGAATTTCATGGCGACGACTTGGTGACATTAATTCTATGACTCCATCTAAATATGTAACTCTATATTGGAGGCTATCACCCAAATCATTGAGTAAAGCTTCATAATTGTCCCAATTAACACCAGTGATAGTTTGCCGTTCTTCTGGATCTTCGGCTTGTAATAGTTCAGATAATTCTGGAAGTGAAAGCATAGAATTTCCTAAAACCGAATTATTGCTAACTTGATTATATTCTAATTTCCAGATCCTCGACTTCTTTGAGAAGTCGGGGATCTATTTTTGCCAACTTGGCAAAATTGTAAATAAATGTAAAGCTACTAATAAAATCTTTCTGAGAATTAGTTTGATCTAATCCGGTAAGTCACTCCCTGCGGTAGTCTAGATAAATGTTAATTTATCGCCTGGTTTGACAAAATAGTTTTATGACCTCAGTTTCTAGTCCTGCGCGCACTATTCGTATTGGTTCACGTAAAAGCCAATTAGCTCTAGTTCAAACATACTGGGTACAAGCCCAACTCCAAAAAAGCTTTCCTGACATTACTTTTGAAGTTCATACCATGTCTACCCAAGGAGACAAAATTCTCGACGTAGCATTGGCTAAAATTGGCGATAAAGGACTATTTACCAAAGAACTGGAATTGGGCATGATCAATAAAGAGATTGATTTTGCTGTCCATTCTCTCAAGGACCTCCCAACCAATTTACCACCAGGTTTAACACTGGCCGCAATTACAGAACGGGAAAACCCCGCAGACGCAGTGGTACTGCACGAAAAGTATAAAGGTGAAAAACTTGAGACTTTACCCGCAGGTGCAGTAATTGGCACTTCTTCTTTGCGACGTTTGGCACAATTGCGCCATAAATTCCCCCATTTTACATTTAAGGATGTGCGTGGTAATTTGATTACACGCATGGCAAAACTAGATGCTGGTGAATATGATGCTCTCATTTTAGCAGTAGCAGGTTTAGAAAGACTGGAAATGAGCGATCGCATTCATCAAATTCTCTCTCCAGAAATCTCCCTCCATGCCGTCGGACAAGGTGCTTTGGGGATAGAATGCCGCGCAGATGATACGGAAGTAATTACCTTACTTAAAGCTATTGAACACCCGCAAACACGCGATCGCTGTTTAGCAGAAAGATCATTTTTACGAGTTTTAGAAGGTGGCTGTCAAGTTCCTATTGGTGTAAATACGGAAATAATTAGTGATAAATTAACATTAAAAGGACTTGTCGCCAGCGTTGATGGTCAAAAAATAGTTCAGAATATAGTCACTGGTGCGGCGGCTGATGCTGAAAAATTAGGGGCAGAATTAGCAGATATTTTGCGACAACAGGGGGCTACAGAAATCTTGGAACAAATCTTTACCGAGATTCAACGAGGCTCATAAGATAATTGACAATGGACAAATGACAACTAACCACTAACAAAAATATGCGAATTTTATTTGTAGCAGCAGAAGCTGCCCCCATTGCCAAAGTTGGTGGCATGGGGGATGTTGTAGGTGCATTACCCAAATTTTTGAGACAAATGGGACATGATGTCCGGGTATTTTTGCCTTATTATGGCTTTGTTCCTGATAAAATGGTCGTCCCAGAAGAACCTATCTGGAAAGGGTCTGCCATGTTTCAGGATTTTTCAGTTTACGAAAGTGTACTGCCCGGAACTGATATTCCTTTGTATTTATTCGGACATCCTGCCTTCATGCCTCGGCGAATTTATGGTGGTGAAGATGAAGATTGGAGATTTACCTTCTTTGCCAATGGTGCAGCAGAATTTTGCTGGAATTACTGGAAACCGGAAATTGTCCACTGTCATGATTGGCACACCGGAATGTTACCCGTATGGTTGAATCAATCTCCAGATATAACCAGTGTTTTCACCATTCATAACCTGGCTTATCAAGGACCATGGCGGTGGTATTTAGAGAAAATTACTTGGTGTCCCTGGTATATGCAAGGACATAATACCATGGCGGCAGCAGTCCAGTTTGCTGATAAAGTAAATACAGTTTCTCCTACCTATGCTGAACAGATAAAAACCCCTGCCTATGGTGAAGAAATAGAAGGGTTATTATCTTTTATTAGTGGTAAATTATCAGGGATAATCAACGGCATAGATACCGATATTTATGATCCCGCTAATGATAAATACATTCCTCAAAACTTTACCATAGATACCCTTGATCAACGTAAAGCTAATAAAATAGCCCTGCAAGAAGAAATGGGTTTAGAAGTTAATTCTAATGCCTTTTTAATCGGTATGGTGACAAGGTTGGTAGAACAAAAAGGCATCGATTTAGTATTACAAATCCTTGACCGATTTATGGCTTATACGGATGCTCAATTTGTCTTATTGGGAACAGGCGATCGCTATTATGAAACCCAAATGTGGCAACTTGCATCTCGCTATTCTGGACGTATGTCCACTTATCTACTATATAATGATGCCCTTTCCCGTCGTATTTACGCTGGTACTGATGCGTTCTTAATGCCTAGCCGCTTTGAACCCTGCGGTATCAGTCAAATGATGGCTTTGCGTTACGGTTGTGTTCCTATTGTCCGTCGTACAGGGGGATTAGTTGATACCGTCAGCCACTATGATCCAGTTAATGAAATAGGGACAGGTTATTGCTTTGACAGGTATGAACCCCTAGACCTATTTACTTGTATGATACGCGCTTGGGAAGGCTTCCGTTTCAAACCCCAATGGAGGGAATTACAAAAACGAGGAATGAGTCAAAACTTCAGTTGGTGTCAATCTGCTAAAGAGTATGATAAACTCTATCGTTCTATCTATGGTTTACCAGATATAGAACCAGAAGCGGAAATAACAGTAGAAACTGTTTAAGGTATTGTAGAAAGTTGGAATTTTAGACAATTATTAAAGGGGTGTTTATCTGGAATACCCCTTTTTAATAGAATTACAGCATTTTCTGTTGTAATAATGTGCAGCTTGGGCGGGCAAGATGCCCACCCCACAAGAGTTTCATGATTATGATTTGTACCTCATAAGAACGA